>CALCPC010000697.1 GCA_937900975.1 uncultured Paracoccaceae bacterium | reverse complement strand
CTATTGTGGCTGGCGCGCCACGACGTGACGTTTGAGCCGATCTACACGCGCCAAAGCTTTGAAAAAGACGGTCAGTTTGTCTTTTGGGGCGGGCTGACACTGGCCGCGGAAGGCGAGGGTGTCGGGCTTTTCCAGATGGAGCGCGACGCGGTGCTGCGCCTTGGCGGCACCTTGCGCTACAGGGCCGGGGTGACGGGGCTTTTGCAGAATGGCGACCGGGTGACTGGCGTCCGCGTCGGCGATGAGGAGATCCCGGCCGACGCCGTCATTTTGGCCTGCGGCGGGTTTGAGGCGAACGACGCTTTGCGCAAGAAATACATCGGCGCCGATTGGGGCGCGGCCAAAGTGCGGGGAACGCCGCACAACACCGGTGACGGGCTCGAGATGGCGCTGGCGGTTGGCGCGCTGCCCTATGGGCTTTACGCCGGCTGTCATGCGACGCCGATGGATCTTTTTATGGCGCCGTTCGGCGGGCTGCATCTGGATCCCGGTGAGCGGAAGAATTATCGCAAGATCAGCTACTTCCTCGGCGTCATGCTAAACGCCCACGGGCAGCGTTTTGTCGATGAGGGCGCGAATTTCCGCAACTACACCTATGCGCAGTTCGGCCGCGCGGTGTTAGAGCAGCCGGGTCATGTCGCCTGGCAGATCTTCGATGCCAAGGTGTTTGACCTGCTGTATCCTGAATACCGGTTCCACGACGCGCATTTTGTCGAGGCCGAGAGCCTGGACCAGCTTTTGGATCAGATCGAGGGGATCGACCGGGCCGCGGCGGCCAAGACGCTGGCTGATTTCAACGCGGCGGTGGATGAGAGGACTCCCGTCGAGCCCACTATCCTGGACGGCCTCGGCGCGCCGGGTCTGCCGGTTCCGCGTGCCAACTGGGCGCAAAAGCTGGACACTGGGCCCTTTCGCGCCTTTCCCGTCACCGGCGGGATCACGTTCACCTATGGCGGGGTCAAAGTCTCGGACACGGGCGCTGTGCTGCGGGCCGATGGGCAGGCGATTGAGGGGCTTTTTGCGGCGGGTGAGATGGTGGGCGGTGTCTTTTTCAACGGCTATCCCGGGGGATCGGGCCTGCCCAGCGGCGCGGTCTTTGGCCGCCGCGCCGGCGCTGGCGCCGCAGCCTGACGTCTTGGGTGAGAGGAAGAGCTGCAGGCGACCAGCCGCATCTTGGGCCGGGCGTTGGGCGTTGTGACATGGTCGTCGGACCGGCCCCCTGACACGGGACCGCCCCGCCCCGCGGCGCCAATCCCGCAGTTCCGTGCGGCGGCCCGCTGGGCTTAGCTGCGCCCCCGATGGCCCCGGCTTTGCCTTGCGGGGCGGGAGGGCGGTTTCCGGTCAAACCGACGCGAAAACCCCGGTCTCAAAGGCCGCGCGCACCGATCTTGAACACGGTCGACTGTCACGCCTGGATCGCGCAAAGCGGTATCCAGTCTAGTAGACATCCCTTTGGTAGCGGTGCGTCGCCGTCAGATCGTCCATGAAAGCATCGGCGCCCGCTGCATCGAGACCGCCTTCGGCCATCGCAACCTCCCGCAGCGCTTGGTCCACATCGGCGGCCATCCGCGACGCGTCGCCACAGACGTAAATCGCGGCGCCATCCTGAAGCCAGGACCAAATCTCGGCCGCGGCCTCCTTCAGCCGGGTTTGGACATAAACCTTCTCGGCGCCGTCGCGCGACCAGGCCAGGCTGGTCCGGGTCAACAGCCCGGTCGTGCCCCAATGCTCGATCTGATCTTGGTAAAGGTAATCCGTGGCCGCGTGCTGGTCGCCGAAGAAAAGCCAGTTCCGGCCGCTGGCGCCGCGTGCTGCCCGCTCCTCCAAAAAGGCGCGAAAGGGGGCGATGCCGGTCCCGGGCCCGATCATGATCAAGGGCTGGTCGTCGTCCGCGGGAAGGTGGAAATGGGCGGAACGTTGGACATAGACCCCGCCCGTCGCTCCTTCGGCCAGCCGACCGCCAAGAAAGGTCGAGGCGACGCCTTTCCGGTCGCTCCCGTTCAGCGCATACCGCACCTCACCCACGGTCAGATGAACCGCGCCGGGATGCGCCTTGGGACTGGAGGAGATCGAGTAAAGCCGCGGCTGCAGCGGGCGAAGCCCGTCCACCAGCGTCTGCGCGTCGGGCGCAACGTCGGGCATGGCCAAAAGGTCGATGACCTGCGCGCCCTCGGGCGCCGCGTCGAGGCCCCAAGCCTCCAGCGTTTTTGGCGCCACTGTCGTCAGGTCCAGCCGGCTGATCAGCGCCGCCCGCAACTGCGCAGGGCCCGTTTTCAGCGTCACGGCCTCCCGCCCGCTCAGCCCCGCGGCGGCAAGGATCGCCGTGACCTCCGCCGCGTCGTTGACGGGCCAAACGCCCAAGGCATCGCCAACGGCATAGTCGAGATCGACGCCACCCCCGGCCAGCGACAGCTCAATATGGTTGACCGCTTTGGCCGACCCCGCGCCGCTTAGCCGATCCGCGACCATCAGCGTCGCCATGAAGGGATGGTTTTTGTCAAAGGCGGCGGCAGGCTCGGCCGACGGTTCGGGTGCCATGGCCGCGCCGGCGGCGGATTTGAACGGTGCGCTTTCGAACGCCGCGTCGCGCCAGGCGGCATACTCATCGTCGAAATCGACATCGCAGGTGACAAGCGGCGCGGCGCGGGTGGCGCCCAGCGCCTCTAGCCGCGCATCGATGTCGCGTGCGGCCTTGTTGAACTCAGCATAGCTTGTGTCGCCCAAGCCGCAGACGCTGAAATTCAGCGTCGCGGGCAGCGCCGGCGCATCCGCGGCCATCAGGCCTGCGTGAAACTTTGCGGCGTTGTCCGTTGGCTCGCCCTCTCCAAACGTCGCGGCGACGATCAGAAGGTGGTTCATCGCGGGCAGATCCGCGACGCTGATCTCGTCCAGCGCGGCGACCTCAGGCTCAAACCCCTGGGTTTTCGCGTATTTGCGCAGATCCTTCGACAGCGCCTCTGCGTTCCCGGATTGGGACCCGTAGAGCACGGTCAGTGCCGTGCCGGGCGCCGCCTCGGCCGCGCCGGCGTTGGCGACGGCGTGCAGACCGCTCAAAAGCCCGTTGAGCCAGAGACGCTGTTCGGGATCGAAGGGGGCGCTGTCGGGGATCAACGGCTCCTTTGGTTGCGCGGAGGCCATCGCGGCCGCGAGTTTTTCAAGAATTTTGGGATCTTCAGCGCTCATCGCTCGTCTCCGATCATGCGGCGGCGGCAAAGTTGGGGGGCAACAGCGTCTTTAGCCCCGCGTCCGACAAGCCGCGTGTGTAGGAAAGAAAGGTTTGCCCGGACTGCCGGGATTTAAGGTAGTGGCCGACCACATGCTCTAGGATTGCCGTGATATCGTCGGCGGGGACGGGGCCGCAAAGCGGGCGCGCGATCCCCTGATCTTGATCGGAGCCGCCGCCCAAAACGATGGTATAGCCCTCGCCCCCGCCGGGCGCCGGGGTGCCGACAAGGCCGATGTCGCCGATATAGTGCTGCGCGCAGGAATTGGGGCAGCCCGTCAGATGGATGTTGATCGGCGTGTCGAGCGTAAAGCGTGCTTCCAGGTGCCGCACCAGCGCCAGCGCGTCCTGCTTGGTATAGGCCTGCGCCAGTTTGCAGCCCCATTTGCCGGTGCAGGCGACCGCGCCGGCGGCAAAGGCTGTTGCACGGGTCGACAGGCCGAGAGCCTCGATCGCGGCCACGGCGGCCGACACGTCGGCATCGGCGACGCCCAGGATCAGCGGATTTTGCCAAACCGTCAGCCGGATATCGTTGGCGCCAAGACGCGCGGCAGTATCGCCAAGCCCCCGCATCTGATCGGCGGACATGCGCCCCAGCTCCAGCGCTATGCCGATGAAATTCAGCCCCGGCTGGCGCTGGGGGCTGACGCCGATATGCGCCTGGCGGTCAATGGGCGCGCGTGGCGCATATCGGC
>CALCPC010000696.1 GCA_937900975.1 uncultured Paracoccaceae bacterium | reverse complement strand
GGTGCATGTGCAAGACCCGATTGGCGGGTCATGGGGCTGCGGGGGGCATCGCCTCGAAACCGCCAATCGGGTCTTGCACATGCACCAAGGTCTCGACCGGCTCACCTTGGATCCGGCGCAGCAAAAGCCGGCCGATCTCTTCGCCGGTGGCCCGCACATCCTCATAAAGCGTGTCGATGCGCGGCCGCAGCAAATCGAAAACCGGCGAGGCGCGCTTGGCCACCAGATGCAGGTCCTCGCCCAGCCGGCCGCCGGTGTCTTGCAGCGCGGCAAGGGCTGCCAACGCCACAACCTCGCCCACGCAAACCAGCCCATCGGGCGGCTCGGCCCCGCGCAGACGCGCACAAAGCGCCCGCGTCAGCGCATCGGGCGCGGCGCCCAGCTCCACATCCTCGACCATGTCGTAAGCAACGTCCGCAGCCCGCACACCCGACAGAAAGCCATAGCGCAAATGCTGCGAGAAGGTGAACCGCGCGCTTGGCAGGATGATCGAAAGCCGCGTGCAGCCACGCGCAACCAAACGCTCTACCGCCAAGCGGGCGAAGGCCTCATTGTCATAATCGACATAAGGGTGCGGCGTCGTGAATTCCGTCCGGCCATGGGTGATGAAAGGGAACTTGGCCTCAAGCAGCAGCCGCACCCGGGGATCGAAACACTCGGTCCGCGAGAAGATCAGCCCATCGGCCAAATTGTTGCGCAAGATGTTCCGAATGGGCTCGGTCCGATCGCCATCGATGAAATCGGGAATGATGGTTACAGAATACCCGGTGTCGCGCAGCACGGTGACGATCCCGGCCAAAAGCTCATCGGTGAAGCCCAGATACTCATGCTCTGGGTTGATCAAAAGGCTGATAACCTTGGTCCGGCCCGTCCGCAAACGCTGCGCCGCGCGGTCTGGCACATAGCCCATGGCCGCCGCCGCACTGGCCACCACGCGCCGCGTCTTGGCCGAAATCCGCGGATCCCCCGACAGCGCCCGCGAAACGGTGGTGACCGCAAAACCGGTCTCTGCGGCAATTGTCCGCAGCGTTGGTTTGCGCCCCTGTTCAAGGCCAGCGCCGCGCGCCTCCGTCTCGCCCCTTTGCTCCATCTCGTTGGCCCAAACCCCGCTTGGTTGAAAGGTTTCAAATGCGCGGCCTCAGCCGCCTTACCCCAGAAGAATTTCCTATTTACGGTTCAATTTCAACCACCTGATTGCAATAACATCGCGGATTACTTTTGGGTTGACACAGGTTGGATTTATAACGTTACACTTAGCGCAATCAACAGTCCAATGGGAGGGACGACATGACCGGAGTACAACGCCTCAAACTCACGGCGGCCGTGTTGGCCGGGACGGCGGGCAGCGCCGGCGCCGCCGATGTGGAGGTGCTGCATTGGTGGACCTCGGGCGGAGAGGCCGCAGCGCTCAACGTGCTGAAACAGGATCTTGAGGGTCAGGGCATCGGTTGGCAGGACATGCCCGTCGCCGGTGGCGGGGGGGAGCAGGCGATGACCGTGCTGCGCGCCCGCGTTACGGCAGGCGACGCGCCGACCGCCGTCCAGATGCTGGGTTTCGACATCAAGGATTGGGCGGCGGAGGGCGCGCTTGCCGACCTTAACGCCGTCGCCGCGAAAGAAGGCTGGGACGCCGTCGTGCCCGACGCGCTGAAAGCCTTCGCCAAGGATGATGGCAAATGGGTGTCGGCACCGGTCAACGTCCACTCCACCAACTGGGTCTGGGCCAACAAAGCGGTGCTCGACGCCAACGGGCTCTCCGTTCCCGAAACCTGGGAAGATTTCACCGCAGCGGTTGAGACGCTCGCCGCCGCCGGCGTCACGCCGATCGCGCATGGTGGGCAGGCTTGGCAGGACGCGACCATCTTTGACGCGGTCGTGATGTCGACGGGCGGGCCGGATCTTTATACCTCCGCCTTCATCGATCTCGCTGCCGAGGCGCTGGGCTCTGCCGAGATGGTCGAAGCGTTTGAGCGCATGGCCTTCATCCGCGCGCATGTGGACGACAATTTCTCGGGGCGCGACTGGAACCTGGCAACGGCCATGGTCATCAACGGCGAGGCCGCGTTTCAGATGATGGGCGACTGGGCCAAAGGTGAGTTTCTGAACGCCGACAAGGTTCCGGGGCAGGATTTCCTTTGTTTCCGCTTCCCCGGCACCCAGGCGCAAGTGACCTTTAACGCCGACCAATTCGCCATGTTCGACCAAGGCGGCGCCGTGTCGGGAGAGCAGGCAGCCCTTGCCTCCGCCATCCTGTCGCCGACCTTCCAATCGGCCTTCAACGTGGTCAAAGGCTCGGTCCCCGCGCGCACCGACGTCTCGAACGAAGCGTTCGACGATTGCGGCAAGAAGGGGATGGCCGACCTTGCCGCCGCGGCGTCCTCGGGCAACCTCTTTGGCTCCATGGCGCATGGCCACTCGGCCCCGGCCAGCGTGAAAAACGCGATCTATGACGTTGTGACCGCGCATTTCAATGGCGAATACGACGCCGAAACCGCGGCGGAAGAGCTGGTCACCGCGGTCGAGATCGCGCAGTAACCGCAGCGCGGCAGGCCCCCACGGGCCTGCCGCATCCGACGACACAAGGGGGGTGGGCTATGGCCATCACGACCGATGGGCCGGGCGTGGCGCAACGCGGTCATGCGGATTTCCGCACCCGCCTGCAGACCTGGCTGCCGAAGCTTGTGCTCTCGCCCTCGCTGGCGCTGATGCTGGTCTTTGTCTACGGTTTTATCGCCTTCACCGTCTATCTGTCCTTCACCGACAGCCGGATGCTGCCCTCCTATGGCTGGGTCGGCTTTGAGAATTACGACAAGCTCTGGCGGCTCTCGCATTGGGAAACGTCGCTGACAAACCTTGCCGTTTTTGCCTCGCTCTACATCCTGATCTGTACCGTCATCGGTCTTTCGCTTGCGATCTTTCTCGACCAAAAGATCCGGGGGGAAGGCGTGCTGCGCCCGATCTACCTCTACCCCATGGCGCTCAGCTTTATTGTCACGGGCACGGCTTGGAAGTGGATCCTGGATCCCGGCATCGGGATCG
>CALCPC010000695.1 GCA_937900975.1 uncultured Paracoccaceae bacterium | reverse complement strand
AGCTAGACGCGACGTACTTTACAACAAGCAGAACCATGGCGAGGGGAGAGCGTAGCAGGGCAGACAGACCAGCATCGGCGCCTGCACGAAGGATCCTCGGCACCTCGAGAAAGACATTCATCGCGTGCTCAACAACGCCAAAGCCCGCACGCCCCGAAACCGCCGCGACAGACTTAGAGAAATCGGTGCTCCAGCCATAGGTGCGGATCTTCCCAGCCTCGCGGGCACGCTCCAACTCGTCAAAGATCGGCTCGGCATCGGCGACGGGAAGCCCGTTTTGGTGCAGCAGCACCGCATCAACGCAATCGCGATCCAGCCGCGCAAGACAGCGGTCGATGGCAGGACGAACATTCCCGGGATCGACATCGTCGCCGAGCAACTGTTTCGTATCCTCATCGATGGCAATGCCGATCTTGGTCACAACAAGCGCTTCTGGTCGATGCTTAAGCGCTTGCCCCAGCAAACGCTCGGCGTGGCCGGCACCATAGGCTGCGGCGGTATCGAAGAGGGTGATCCCCGCATCGAGCGCTGCATGGATTGTGCGCAGGGATTCGGCATCGTCTGTGCCGGTATAGCCGACCGACTGCTCACCTGAGAACATCGGACCGCCGATGGGCCAACACCCCATCCCAAGGGGCTCGATCGTCTGGTCTAAAAATTGCATGTCTTGCGCCTCCTTCTGCGTTGGTCCGACAGCTACCAGCGGCGGCGCCTTCACATCCATGCAACGCTTTGAAATGATCGTTTCATGGATGTACGTGACATTGACTGGGACGACCTGCGTCTGTTCCTCGCTGTCGCCCGCAAAGGCGGTCTTGCGGCGGCCGCCGCATCGACCGGCAAAAGCGCGCCAACCCTCGGCCGCCGGATGCTGGCGTTGGAGCGGCGGACAGGGCGCGAACTGTTCCGCCGCCTGCCACGCGGCTATGCGCTGACGACCGAAGGCGAAGCCCTGCTGGCGCATGTCTCGGAAATCGAGGCGCGGATCGCACCGCTGGCGGCGGATCGCCCGCGTGCATCGATCAAGATTGTCGTCTCGGCGGGCGTTTGGGTGACGCGGTTGCTCACACTGAATGCCACCGTCCTGACCGACGGCCACCCTGTCTCACTGCGCTTTGCCGCCGATGACGCGGTGGCCGACATCACCCGGCGCGAGGCCCTGATCGGCGTGCGCAACGCGCGGCCCGAGGGCGGCGCGCTGGCGGTGCGCCGGGTCGGCCGCGTGCGCTTTGCTGTATATGCCCGGGACGATACGGTAACACGGTGGGTTCGCGTTTTGGGCACGACGCCTTCGGCACGGTGGGCCGCTCGCATGGACGCCGCGCCCGGCGACTTGGAGGTCACGCATCCGCGCAGCGCGCTGGACCTCGCGCAATCCGGGGTTGCCCGGGCCCTTCTGCCGATGTTCGTCGGCGACGCCGAACCGACGCTCCACCGCGTCTCGCCGGTCGTCGAGGATTTGGACCACGACCAATGGCTTGTCGCCCATCATGAAGACCGGCACATCCCAGAGGTTCGCCGAACGCTGGATCGTATGCATACCCTTCTTGCCGGTGTTTGCCGAGGGCATGGCCCCGCGTAGCGATCCGGGCCCGTTTCAAACTGAACGCATGGTGCAGGCGCCTATGGCGTCTGGTGAGCTATCTGTGACATCGCGCATCCCATAACGCGTTGAAATCGTTTGTTTGGGGCAGGGTTGCCGGATCCAGGTTTTTCGGGGAACGCTTTGTGGAACCCCACAAGCCCCCCGTGGGCGCTTTTTGGTTAACGAAGCGCTGATCATGACGCCGTGGACGCCAAAATGAACGCTTTTCGGCAAACGCCGACCGAGATCCGTTCAGACTGCCCTCACGGCACGGAGCGGCATCCTCCACGCCGGTCGCGCGAAGGCCATAAGATCACTCATAGGCGATCAACAGGCCTACAGGCACAGATTTCAGCGCAACCCGTGCTGCCGAGGCGATCAAGGCACCGTCGGGGGGGGGGGAGGGGAGGGATTAGGGGGG
>CALCPC010000694.1 GCA_937900975.1 uncultured Paracoccaceae bacterium | reverse complement strand
GAACCCCGAAGTGATGGAAACGACCGTCGCCGAGAAGGGCGAGAACCTGAAGCGCGGCCTAAGGATGATGCTCGAGGATTTGGAGCGGGGCAAGGGTCAGCTGCTGATCCGCCAGACCGATATGGACGCGTTCGAGGTCGGCCGGGACATGGCCGTCACCCCCGGCTCGGTCATCTTCGAGAACGAGATCCTGCAACTGATCCAATACGCGCCAACGACCGAAAAGGTGCACAGCGTGCCCTTGCTGATCATCCCGCCCTGGATCAACAAGTTCTACGTCCTCGACCTCAATCAGAAAAAGAGCATGGTCAAATGGCTGGTGGGCCAGGGCTATACCGTCTTCATGGTGTCTTGGGTCAACCCCGATGAGCGTCAGCGCGACGAGACCTGGGACAGTTACCTGACCAAGGGCGCGATTGCGGCCATCGACGCGGTTTTGGCCGAGACCGGACAGAAAAAAACCCATGTTGCCAGCTATTGCATCGGCGGGACGATGGTGGGCACGCTGATGGCATATCTCTCGAAAACCGGCGACACGCGCGGGGCGTCGACGACGTTTTTCACAGCCCAGCTCGATTTCGCCGATGCTGGAGAGTTGCAGGTGTTTGTCGACGACCACACGCTAAAGGCCGTCGATGCGGAGATGGAGCAGGGCTATCTGCCTGCCCAAAAGATGGCCACCGCGTTCAACATGTTGCGAGCGAACGATCTGATCTGGAGCTACATGGTCAACAATTACATGCTTGGCAAAGACCCGTTTCCGTTCGATTTGCTTTATTGGAACGCGGATTCAACCGCCATGCCGGCGCGTGTGCATCATTTTTACTTAGAGAACTTCTACGACGACAACGCCTTTGCAAAGGGCGAGATGTCCGTGCTCGATACGCCGATCACGCTGGCCGATATCACGGGTCCGGTCTATCATGTGGCAACGAGAGAGGCCCACATCGCCCCGGCGCCCAGTGTTTATCGCGGCGCTCAACGGATGACAGGGGCGGATGTGCGGTTTGTGTTGTCGGGATCGGGCCACATCGCGGGTGTGGTCAACCCGCCCGCAGCGGGCAAGTACCAGTATTGGACGCGCGATGGTTTGGACGAAGCGGCGCTGTCGGATTGGCTAAGCGGGGCGGAAGAAACCAAGGGAAGCTGGTGGGTCGATTGGGACGGATGGCTTGCAAAACGCTCTGGGCGCAAGGTCAACGCACGACCGCCCGGGGCCAAGCTCGGCGCCGTGGAACCGGCGCCCGGCTCTTACGTGAAGGTGAGATTTGACAAACGGTAGGCGCGCAGTTTTGGCGGCGGTCTTCGCGCTCTTTGCCACGGGGGCGGAGGCGTCGGCGATTTGCGACGATCTTTGGTTTGCGCGGAATGCGGTTTTCGACGCGGCCGGCTATTGCTTTCGCTCGCCGCTGGGCCGCGCGGTTTTCGACAATGGCGACTGCACCGGCGCGACGGCGGTCGTGGGCCGCGATATCGCCGCGCGCGTCACCCGCATCCGCGCGCGGGAGCAGCGTCTGGGCTGTCGCGTGAACACCGATCGGACAGAGCTTGATCTCCCCGATTTGGGAGAACGGCGCGCGCTGGACGTGCAACCGCTGCGCCGCAGCGCGGAAAGCCAATGCATCGGCTATATCGGCCCCGCGATCCTGCTGCGCCGTGCGCCAGAACCCGAAGCGGAGGTGATCGGCGCGATCCGCCCCGGCGACAGCGTCCTGGCCCAGCACGAGCCGGAAGAGGGCTGGGCCTTTGCAAGCCAGGTCTCGCGCCCCGAAAGCCTAGAGACAGCGCTGGGCGGGCATCGGTCGGAACTGACGATTTGCGAGGCCCGCGCGGGCTAAGGCCCCGCGCGGCGGAGGGATAGCGCCGGTGCCCGGGGGTTATCGGCGCGTTCGCGACGCTTTGGCCGGGCGCGGTCGTCTTTGGCCAGCCGCGGGTTCCGCTTTACCTCTCTGCCCAGCACAGTGCAGAGTTCACGCATGGCGATCACGCTCCACCACTGCCACCAAGCCCGGTCGATGCGCAGCTTCTGGCTGATGAACGAGATCGGGCTCGACTTTTCGGTTGTCGTTCATGAGTTTGGCAAAGAGTTGCGCGCGACGTCCTACCTTGCCACCAATCCTTTGGGGCGGGTGCCATGATTGATCGATGGCGATGTTGTGTTGTTTGAGTCCGGTGCGATCTGTGAGCATCTTTGCGAGCAATATGACCCCGGACTTTTATGGCGGTGGCCGGGTCATGTCGACCGGCCGGCCTGGCTGAACTGGCTGCACTATGCCGAAACGGTGGCTGTGCTGTGCGCGACCCTGACCCAACAGCATATCGTGATCCGAAATCCCGCTGACCGCTCTCCCTTGGTGATCAAGCTTGAGACGCTGCGGCTTGGCAAAGCCTTAGGCGTTGTCGAACGGGCGTTGGAGGGGCAGCCCTATCTTCTAAGCGGCGGGTTTTCGGCGGTCGATACTGCGATCGGGTATTCCGTCTATGTGGCGCGCCATTTTGTCGATTTGGACCCGTTCCCAAATCTCGCGGCCTATATGGGGCGGATCGAGGGGCGCGCGGCGTTCCGCGCGGCCCTTCCGCCAGAGGTGGCTGCGCGAATTTACGCTCGGCCTTTCTATGCTGGTTTCGAGCCGTCCGGCTGACCCGGTCTTTTGTCTTTGCCGGCGCTCTGATAAAATAAGCGTCACATCCGGGATATATCTGCAGCGTTGCGGCGGTGCGCATGTGTCAAAAAACGCCGGCAAACCATATGGGTCGGCGCGGTTCGGAGGGGGGCATGAGAGATAGAATTGATCCCTTGATCGCGGAAAGGGCCCCATGGGTCTATCGCCAAGGGGCCCATGTTCGGCTGGTGCGGGGCTTGCTTCACCTGATGCTGGGCTACGACAAAACGCTGAAGATCGCCGAGGAAATCCAGCATCTTCCCGCGACCGCGATCATGGACCATTTGGCCGAGATGATCGCCCATAATGTGGAGTTCTCGGGCCTAGAACATGTGCCCGACAGCGGGCCTGCGATGATGGTGTGCAACCATCCAACAGGCATTGCGGACGGCATTATGTTGTGGTCGGCGCTGCGGGCGCGGCGGCCAGATCTTTTCTTTTTTGCCAACCGCGATGCGATCCGGGTGATGCCCCAAAACGCCGAGATCATCGCACCGGTGGAGTGGCGGAAGGACAAGCGCAGCCATTCCTCGAACCGCGAGACGCTGACATATGCCGCGCGCGCGTTTGCCGAGGGGCGATTGGCGGTGCTTTTCCCCTCGGGCCGGCTGGCCAAGCGCCGCGGACTTCGGTTGCATGAGCGGCCATGGCTGCCCTCTGCCGCGATGCTGGCGCGGAAATACAAGCTGCCGGTGGTGCCGGTGCACATCACCGCGCGGAATTCGGCGCTGTTTTACCTCTTCGACGCGCTGCACCCGACGCTGCGCGACATCACGCTGTTTTACGAAGTGCTGAACAAATCCAAGCACAGCTTTAAAATCCGCGCGGGCAAGCCGTTGGACGGGGGCGCGTTGTCCCGCGACAGCGAGATTGCGACCGACACGCTTTATCGTGCGACGATGCGGGCGGGGGATGAGGGCAATTACTCCGTCCTGATACCGAACAAGCCCGTGCGCGGCCGAAAGCCCGTGCTGAACCGGAGTTATTGAGCGGCCGGCGACAGGGCCTGCGGCCAGAATGCACGCCTGCACAACCGCGCCGACGCGGGGGGCGGCAGTCCTCGCGGCGCGATGATTTGGCTTTGCGCTGGCGCGACCGGACGGGCGTTGGCCGTTTGGGCGGTTTGTCTTGCGTGCATGGCGCTGGGCGTGTCCCAGACCCCTTATACCCCGGCGCTGCGGGCGCTTGGGCCGCGACACGACCGGCGACGGCTCTTCCCGGATGCCCGCCATGGGTCGGCCCCGCGATATCCGGGCCGGCTGCCCGTTCGGGCCATGCGTGGCAATCCCGGCCCACCCCGTGCGGCCTGAAACCGAGGGTTGCAACACGATGGCCGGCGCCGCTTTTCTGAAGCATTAAGTGAAACGCTCTAGGCGGCGACGATGTTCGCCTCGGGTCCGTAGGGAAAGCCTGTGATGTTTTCGGCGCCGTCTTCGCCGACGATCAGGATGTCGTGTTCGCGGTAACCGCCCGCGCCTGGCATGCCTTCGGGGATCCACAGCATCGGCTCCATCGAGATCACCATCCCGGGGACCAGCACGGTGTCGATATCCTCGCGCAATTCCAACCCCGCTTCGCGCCCGTAATAATGGCTGAGAACGCCGAAGGAGTGGCCGTAGCCAAAGGAGCGATGGTCCAAAAGCCCGGCATCGGCGAAAAAGCGGTTAAGCTCCTCGCAGATGCCGGCGCAGGTCGCGCCGGGGCGGATCAGCGACTGGCCAAGCGTGTGGGCCGCGACATTCGCCTCCCAGATCCGGCGGCTGTCGGCGTCGGGCTCGCCCAAAAACAGTGTCCGCTCCAACGCGGTATAGTAGCCCGAGATCATCGGGAACGTGTTCATGCTGAGGATGTCGCCCGGCGTCAGGCGGCGTGTTGTCACCGGATTATGGGCGCCATCGGTGTTGAGGCCGGATTGAAACCAGACCCAAGTGTCGCGCATCTCGGCCTCGGGATAGGCCTCGGCGATGGCCGCTTCCATCGCGTCGCGGCCGGCCATGGCGACATCGATCTCGCGCGCGCCGGGTTTGATGGCGTCGCGGATCGCCGCGCCGCCAATGTCGGCGATGCGGGCGCCGCCCCGGATCAACGCGATTTCAGCAGGAGATTTGATCATTCGCGCGGCCATGGTGTCGGGGGCGATGTCCGGCAACTCCCGCTCGCCCACATGGTTGATAAGCGCGTTCATGGCGGACAGCGACATGTGATCGGCCTCGATCCCCAAACGCCCGGGCGGCACCAGGCCGGCGACGGCGGCCCAGAAATTCTCACGCTGCCAGTCCGTGTAGATAATGTTGTCGCAATGCGAGCGGCGCCAGGGCTGGCCCGCATCGATATTGGCGGTGATCGTGGTGCAGCCATCCTCGGTCACCACGCAGCCATAGGGCCGGCCAAACGCGCAATAGAGAAACCCTGTGTAATAGGCGATGTTGTGCATCGAAGTCAGCAGGACCGCCGCCACATCGCGCCCGGCCATGATGTCGCGCAGCGTGGCAAGCCGGGCGTGGTATTCGGCGGGTGCGAACGGCAGCGGCGCGCGCGGGCCGTTGGGGCGGACGAAATGGCCCGGGCGGGGGTCCGTGCCGCTCATGCGGCGCCTAAGGCGCGCTGGACAATGGGCGCGGAGGTGCGGGCGGTCGCGGGGGAAGGGGGGGTGCGTGGCATGGGGCGACCTTCCGTCTTCAGCCAATTCGAGGCGGCCGCGCAGGGTGGCGCCGGGCCGCATCTCTGTGTCTAAGGAATGGATATTTGCATCGCAAGATGCCGTGGTTTGGGAGGGCGGGATGAAGGTCGAGACGCTCGATCATCTGGTGCTGACGGTGGCATCGATCGCCGATACGGTTGCGTTCTACGAGACGGTGCTGGGCATGCGCGCGGTGACGTTCGGCGCGGGGCGGACAGCGCTGGCCCTCGGGCGTCAGAAGATCAACCTCCACCCCGCGGGGCGGGAGTTTGAGCCCAAGGCCCACCGCCCAACGCCGGGGAGCGGCGATCTCTGCTTTCTGACGGAAATCGCGTTGGCGCGCTGGGTCGCGCATCTTAC
>CALCPC010000693.1 GCA_937900975.1 uncultured Paracoccaceae bacterium | reverse complement strand
ATGGCCTGGGTGCCGCTGTCCTGCCACGAGATATTGGTGGCAACCTGACCGCCAAGCCAGGCGGCGCGGTTCTCAGGCCACCCCGCACCGGCATGGCCAGGGTTGGCGTTCTTGGCAAGCTCCAGGATGATTTCGATGCCCTTCATGCCGGCGTCGCCGTTGAAAATGGGCTCCCAATCCTCATCGAACAGCATCATGCCCGCCTGGGCCGCATTATGCTCCCTCGTGGAGGTCGACCAGAACCCCGGCGCCACCATCTGCCCCACGCCCGAGACGCCGGGCGCCACGTTGTTCAGCTCCGCCGAAAGGCGGATCAGTTCGTCGTAGGTGGGGACAGAGTTCACCCTGTCGATGGGCCCGCCCAGAACCTCCTCCACGAAGCCCTTGCGCAGATGCACCATCTGAATGTCGCAATCGAAGGGGATCCCGTACATCTGTCCGTCGTCGAGCGGAAGGCCCCATTTGACCGCGAAATCGTCAAGCGGGAAGAGAAAGCCGGGGGCCGCGAAATCCCCCATCCAGGGCGAGAAGAATTGCAGCGCATCGAAAGAGGCGCTGCCCGAGATGAACTCCGCGATCACCTTGTCGTACATGCTGTCATCGGGGATCGGCACAAGCTCTACCTTAATGCCGGAGAGCGCTTCGAAGGGCGCCAGACCCTCAGCCGCGGACTCGGTATCGGCGGCGCCGATGGCGAAGCGGACCGTCGTGCCCGCAAGCTCTGACCGGACGGCCTCCCAGTCGACAGTGCGGATCCAGTCTTTTGCCGGGTCCCACATCGGATTGTCGTCGGACATGCCATAAAGGTCGCGGTAATCGGCGCGGACGTATTTTCCGATGGAGATGTCGGCGAGCACGCTGGCCGGGTCCGGCAGATGGCCATCGGCAAGCGCCGGCGCGGCCAAGGACGATCCGGCAAAGGCGAGGCCGGTCGCGGAACTGCGCTTGAGAAAAGAGCGGCGGGTTTGGCCGTATTTCATAAAATCCTCCCATGGATCGTGGTGCGACCGTCTTCGGCCGCTGTTTTTGGTCGGGTGGAACTTTCTAGCGCGCACGTTTACAAAAGTTCCGTCAACCCAAGTATTGAAACGGTCCAGCCCGCAGCCGTCAAGTGCAATCCGTTCACCGTTGTTGAACATTCTGATTGACTTGTGAACCAAGGTTCTTCCCTTCGCACTGAGCGCGTTGTCTGACGGACAGTCGGCGCCTTGGGTTTTCAAGCTGGAGGACGATCATGGCCAGCAACATTGCCCGGTCTCGCCCGCGATTTGGCCGCACGCGCCGTCCGTGGCAGCCCCGTTCGCATCGGTCTGATCGGCGCCGGCGAGATGGGGACAGACATCGTGACACGGGCTGCGATGATGGACGGGGTGGAGGTTGCGGCCATTTCGGAAATCACACCGGGCGCGGCCGAACGGGCGGTTGAAATTGCCTATGGCGCGAAGGGGCACAGCGCCGACGCCGCGAACGCCGAGGCGGTCAATCGGATCATCGAAGCGGGGCAAACGGCAGTGACGGAGACGGCGGACGCCGTGCTCGACGCCGGCCTGATCGACGTTGTGATCGACGCAACCGGCGTTCCGGCGGTGGGCGCCGAGATCGGGCTGCGCGCGATGGAGCGGGGCAAGCATCTGGTGATGATGAACGTCGAGGCCGACGTGACCATCGGCGCCTATCTGCGGCGCGAGGCCGACCGGCTTGGCGTCGTCTACAGCCTGGGCGCCGGCGACGCGCCCTCCTCTTGCATGGAACTGATCGAGTTCGTGTCCGCGATGGGCCATAAGATCGTGTGCGCGGGCAAGGGCAAGAACAACCCGTTGAACATCGACGCGACGCCCGACGCCTATGCCGAGGAAGCCGCCCGCCGCAACATGAACCCAAGGCTGCTGGTTGAGTTTGTCGATGGCTCCAAAACCATGGTGGAGATGGCGGCCATCGCCAACGCCACCGGTCTGATCCCCGATAAGGACGGGATGCACGGGCCGGCCGCGGGCCGCGATGCTTTGGCCAAAACGCTTATCCCGGCGCGCGACGGCGGTGTCCTATCCGATATTGGCCGGGTCGATTACACGATCGGTCAGGGCGTAGCACCCGGTGTTTTTGTGATCGCAGAGGCAGAGCATCCCCGCGTGCGGGAGCGGATGACGGATCTGAAGATGGGGGAGGGGCCGTATTTCACGTTTCTGCGCCCCTATCATCTGACATCGCTTGAAGTGCCGCTGCCCTGCGCGCGCGCGGTGCTTTATGGCAAGGCCGACATGGTCCCGCTCGACCGTCCGATGGCAGAGGTTGCGGCGGTGGCCAAGCGCGCTCTCGCCCCCGGCGCGGTGTTGGACCAGATCGGCGAATACACCTACCGCGCCTGGGCGATGGAGGCGGGGCGGGCCCGCCAGGCCGGCGCGCATCCCGCGGGGCTTTTGACCGGCGCCGTTGTGACCGAACCCATCGCAAAGGGCGCTTTGATCACGGCGCAAAACACCCGGCTTCCCGATGCGCCCATCGTGGCGCTGCGGGCGCGCCAGGATGAGATGATCTTCGGAAAGGAGCCGGCGCATGCCTGACACGACGCTCACCGAACTCAACACACCCTATGCGGTGCACGCCTACCCGGCGCAGGCCCTGATCGGCGCGCTGCGCCAGATGTATCTGATCCGCAAGTTCGAGGAGGGGGCAGAGGCCAGCTATATGCGCGGCCGGGTCCACGGCACGATGCACCTGTCCATCGGGCAAGAGGCATCGGCGGTCGCCGCCTGCATGAGCCTGACGGATGCCGACAAAATCACCTCGCCCCATCGCGGTCACGGCCATTGTGTCGCCAAAGGGGCCGACATCCGACGCATGTTTGCCGAGTTCTTCGGGAAGGAGACGGGCTATTGCCGCGGGCGCGGCGGGTCGATGCACATCGCCGACCCGGCAAAGGGCAATCTGGGCGCAAACGGGATCGTCGGGGGTGGATTGCCCATCGCCGTCGGCGCGGCGCTGTCGGCAAAGCGATTGGGAACCGGGGCAGTCACAGTCTGCTTTTTCGGCGACGGCGCCAACAACGAGGGCGCGTTTCACGAGGCGCTGAACATGGCGGCCATCTGGACGCTGCCGGTGGTTTTCGTCTGTGAAAACAACAAATATGGCATGTCGACCTC
>CALCPC010000692.1 GCA_937900975.1 uncultured Paracoccaceae bacterium | reverse complement strand
TGCTGATCTTGAGACAGCGATTTCTGATCCAATGTGAACGGAAATTGCTCTAAACCGTTCGGCGGAAACCGGGATATCGCCGGGCTTTTTCATGTCGCAGGGCGCAAGATCCTGGGCATTCGCACCCTGCCCCAGAAAAACCGGCCCGGGGGGGCCTGTGTGCCGGTCCGCGTCGAACGGCTTGCAGCGTTTGGTGAGAACCTCAATCCTAAAACGCTGGCTGAAATCAAGGATTTCAACGCGTTATGGGATGCGTGAGGCCTTAGCTATTCCGCGAAACGCTCTAGGCCGGGTGCTGGGCCTCCGCCGCGACCACGGGGCAGGCATGCGCGTGCGCGCCATCCATCCACCGCAGCGCCGGGATCTGATCGGCACAGCGCGCCAGGGCCACCGGGCACCGCGTTCGAAACACACAGCCCGACGGCGGCGCCATCGGCGATGGCAACTCTCCTTCCAACACCGCGGGCCGCCGGGCCTTTTCAACCGCGGGATCGGGCACCGGAACGGCCGAAATCAACGCTTTGGTATAGGGATGACGCGGCGCCCGGCAGACCTGGTCGGCTGCGCCGATCTCCAAAAGCGTTCCAAGATACATCACCGCAATCCGGTCCGAGATGTGTTTGACCACGCTCAGATCGTGGGCGATGAAAATCAGGCTTAGCCCCATGTCGCGCTTAAGCGCTTGCAACAGGTTGACCACCTGCGCCTGAACGCTGACATCCAGCGCCGACACAGGCTCATCGCAGAGCACCAGTTTCGGGCCGAGGATCAGCGCACGGGCGATGCCGATCCGCTGGCATTGCCCGCCCGAGAACTCATGCGGATAGCGGTTGACGAGGTTGGGCAACAGGCCCACCCGCTCCATCATCTCACCCACCTTGCGGCGCATATCCGGTTTTGCGGTATCTGGATGATGCGTGCGCAGCGGCTCGGCGATGATCTCCCCCACGGTCATGCGCGGGTTCAGCGCGGCCAGCGGATCTTGGAAGATCATTTGCACGGATTTGCGGTGTTTGCGGCGCTGCGCCGGGCCAAGTGCGGCCAGATCGCTGCCGTCCCACAGGATCTTTCCCCCGGTTGCCGGCACCGTGCCGACGATGGCCCGGGCCAGTGTGGATTTCCCCGAGCCGCTTTCGCCGACGACGCCCAGCGTCTCGCCCTCGGCGACCTCAAAGGACAGCGCCCGCACGGCCTGTAGTTTTCGCGCCGGCGTCCAGGGCCAATCGCCGCGACCGCGCACGTCGAAAGTGACGCTAAGATCTTCGACGCGCAGCAGGCTCACACCAAACCCTCCGGCGCGACATGGCAGGCCCGCCGTCCACCGCGCGCAACCCGTTCCAGCGGCGGGCGGCGGGCGGTGCACCGCGCCTCCGCCCAGGCGCAGCGGGGGGAAAAGGGACAGCCCGCGGGCAGCCGCGACATATCGGGCGGATCGCCTGGAATGGTGGCCAATGTCTCGGTGTCACGGTCCAACCGCGGCACCGCCGACAACAGCCCCTTGGTGTAGGGATGGGCGGGGCTGGCAAAAAGGCTGTCGGTCGCGTCCGCCTCCATCACTTGGCCCGCATACATCACCAGTGTGCGGTCGCAAAACCCCGCGACGACGCCCAGATCATGGGTGATCAGGATCACCGCAGTGCCGAAATCCCGGCGAATATCGGCGAAAAGATCCATGATCTGCGCCTGCACCGTGAC
This sequence comes from uncultured Paracoccaceae bacterium, assembly GCA_937900975.1. Classification (GTDB taxonomy): domain Bacteria; phylum Pseudomonadota; class Alphaproteobacteria; order Rhodobacterales; family Rhodobacteraceae; genus Algicella. The sequence goes on along the minus strand of CALCPC010000692.1, from coordinate 17,138 downwards.
GTCGAGCGCTGTCGTCGGCTCATCCGCGATCAACAGCTTGGGTTGGCACAAAAGCGCCATCGCAATCATCACACGCTGCCGCATCCCCCCCGAAAATTCATGCGGATACATCGTGATCCGCGCCCGCGCATCGGGGATCCGCACAGCGTCCAAAAGGCGCACGGCCTCGGCCCGCGCGGCACGTTTGTCCAAGCCCTTGTGCAGGATCAGGACCTCCTCCATCTGGTCGGAGATCCGCATAAACGGGTTCAGCGAGGTCATTGGATCCTGGAAAATCATCGCAATCTGACGCGCCCGGACGCGGTTCAGCGCCGCTTGGTCAAGGCCCAAAATCTCCTGCCCCGCAAAGCGCACAGAGCCCTCGGCCCGCCCGTTGCGCGCCAAAAGCCCCATGATCGCAAAGGCGGTCTGCGATTTGCCCGAGCCGCTTTCCCCGACGATTGCCAGCGTCTCCTCTGCGTCAATCTGAAACGACAGCCCGTTGACCGCGCCGACCTGGCCGTCATTGGTCTTAAACGAAACGAAAAGATCTGTGACATCCAACAGCATCAGCGATCCTTCGGATCCAGCGCGTCGCGCAGCCCGTCGCCGATAAAAAAGAACGAAAACAATGTGATCACAAAGAAAAACAGCGGGTAGCCAAGCTGCCAGAGCGTTCCGTAAAGCATCTGGTCCGCCCCCTCTGCGATCAGCGCGCCCCAGGAGGTCGACGGCTCCTGCACGCCGAGGCCGAGAAAGCTGACGAAGCTTTCGAAAATGATCATATTGGGCACCAACAGCGTCGCATAGACCGCGACCACGCCCAAAAGATTGGGCACGATATGGCGCAGGATGATGCGCGGCGTCGACACACCCGTCGCCTGCGCCGCCTCCACAAACTCTTTGTTCTTAATCGACAGCGTTTGGGCACGCACGATCCGCGCCATCTCAAGCCAGGAGATCAGGCCGATCCCGATAAAAAGCATCACAAGCGATTGCCCGAACATCACCAAAACGACGCTCAGCACGAACATGTACGGGACGGCGATCAGAATATCGACGATCCGCATCATGATGTCGTCGATTCGGCCGCCGAAATAGCCCGCCGTCGCACCGTAAAGCGTGCCGACCAGCACCGCGACGCCGGCGCCGATCAGCCCCACCATCAGCGACACGCGCGTCCCTTGGACCGTGCGCGCATAAAGATCCCGCCCCAGGGGATCGGCGCCAAAAAAATGCCCGCTCTCAAACGAGGGGCGGCCCAGCGTCTCGACCGATCCGATGACCGCCCAGTTGATCTCTTCGTTGGACCAGGCGGCGAAATGCTGCCCGAAGGCGGCGAAAAGGCCGATCAGCACCAACACGATCAACGAGGCCACGGCCGCCTTGTTCTTGAAAAAGCGGATCCGCGCATCGGCCCAAAGGGAGCGGCCAGAGACCTCCTTTAGCGATGCAGCGGCGCCTTTGTTGATGACGAGGGCCATTTCAGTACCTGATTTTGGGGTCGATCCACGCATAGGCGATATCGGCCAGAAGCGAGAACAGGATGGTCAGCGCGCCGGTCAGGACAGTGCTCGCCATGATCACCGGGTAGTCGCGGTTAAAGGCCGCGTTGACCATGAACATGCCGATCCCCCCGGTCGAGAAGATCACGTCGATCACGACCGAGCCGGTGATCATGGCCACGAAGGTCGGGCCAAGATAGCTGATGATCGGCAGCAGCGCGGGCCGCAGCGCGTGGCGAAAGATCACGGTCCGCTCTGGCAGGCCCTTGGCGCGCGCGGTGCGGACGAAATTGGCGTTCAAAACCTCCAGCATCGAGGACCGCGTCAGCCGCGCGATGGAGGCCATAAAGGACGTCGCCAGCGCGATCACGGGCATAACGATGTTCTCCCACTGCCCCCCGTTCCAGCCGCCGCCGGGCAACCAGCCAAGCCAAACGGTAAAGATCAAAACCAGGATCGGCGCCATCACGAAGTTTGGCAAAACCTGCGCGCCAATGGAGACACCGACAGCAAGGTAATCGAGCCACGTGTTTTGGCGCACAGCCGCCGCAAGGCCCAGCGCGATGCCCGCAACCGACGCCAAAAGAAACGCATAGACCCCATAGGTCAGCGTGACGGGAAAGCCCTGGCGGATGATGTCGGCGACGCTTTGATCCTTGTAAAAATAGGACGGCCCGAAATCGAAACAGCAGGCGCTGCACCAGATGTAGCGTCCAAGCTGCACCAACAACGGGTCAGCCAGCCCGTATTTGGCATTCAAATTCGCCATAATCTCCGGCGGCAGCGCCTTTTCGGTGGTAAACGGCGTCCCGGGTGCGGCGTACATCAGGACAAACGTGATTGCGATCAAAGCCAACAGGGTTGGGATCGCGACGAGAATACGGCGGAGTGCGTAAACCAGCATCGGTCAACGCAGCGCGGCCCGCGCGGGGCCGCGCTGCAAGTGGCTTAATCTGTCGCCACGCGGTACTGATCCTTCACATACCAGTTGTTTTCGACGTTCTCCGCCGCCCAGCCTTTATAGCCTTCGTGCAGAAGGAAGGTGTTGGCATAGTGATAGATCGGCGCGATCCCGGCCTCGCCCATCGCGATCTGCTCCACCTCCGTGTAAAGCGGCTGCGGATCGTCGGCGGTTTTCGATGCGGCCATCAATTCGTCGACCCGGGCGTTGCTGTACTTTCCGTCATTGGACGAATGCGTCGAGGTCAGAAGATCCAGGAAGGTCGACGCCTCGTTGTAGTCGCCGCACCAGGCCGAGCGTGCGATATCGAACTGCTGTTCGCCGCGGATGCCGAGATAGGTCTTCCACTCAAAATTGGCAAGCTCGGTCGAAACGCCAAGCTTTTGCTTCCACATCTGACTGACGACCGTGGCGATGGCCTTGTGGCTTTCGGACGTATTGTAGAGCAGCTTATAGGTCGGCGTCTCGTCGCCCATCGCCTCGGACCACAGCGCCTTGGCCATCGCATCACGCTCGCCCTGGCTCAGGCTTGCCACCTCGATCTCGGGCATGGTGAAGCCCGCGGTCGCGTAATGGGTGAAGTTGTAGGCCGCTGTCTGGCCGCCCTTCAGCACCTGATCGACGATGACATCCCGGTCGATGGCCAAGGACAGCGCCAGGCGCACCCGCTCATCCTGCAGCGAGGGGTGCCCGCTCTCCGTTTGGTTCATCGCATAGTAGTAAGAGCAGAGCCGCGGCGACGAGAAGGTCTCGTCCGGATATTCCGCTTGAAGGGCGGGGAACTGGCCCGGCGGCAGGTCGTCCATGTAATCAAGCTCACCCGCCTTCCAGCGCGTCAGTGCCTGATTGGCGTCGTTGATCACCAGGCCGGTGATATCGGTGATGATGGTGTTTTCCGCATCCCAATAGGTGTCGGATTTCACCAGTTCGATGCGCTCCCCCACCACGCGGGAGGCAAGGTTATAGGCGCCGTTGTTGACCATGTTCTCGGGCTTGGTCCAGTCCGCGCCATGCGCCTCGACCGTTGCCATGTGGATCGGAAACAGCGTCGCAAAGGACATCATGGAGGGGAAGTAGGGCAGGGGGGCCGTCAGATTGACAACTAGCGTGTAATCGTCGGGCGCGCTGACGCCGAGGGTAGAGACGTCGGCCTCACCGGCCAAAACCTCCTTGGCGTTCACGATCGACGTCAGCTCCAGATACCACGCATAGGGCGAGGCGGTCGCGGGGTCCATCGCGCGGGTCCAGCCGGCGATGAAATCCGCAGACGTTACCGGATCGCCGTTCGACCATTTCGCATCCTCGCGCAGCGTGAAGGTCCATGTCAGGTTGCCGTTCGACGCCTCCCAGCTTTCGGCGACGCCGGGCAGGATCGACCCGTCGAGATCCTGCGTCACCAGCCCCTCATACAACTGCCGCGCGACGTGAAAGCTGGTGGTATCCTCGATCAATTGCGGGTCGAGCGTCGGGATCCCATCGCCGATCCGGTAGGTCAGCGTCTGATCCTCGGCCAACGCTTCGCCCGTTTCGGGATGGGTGGCGTGGCCACCGGCGATGGCGGATGTGCACAAGAGCGCGGCAAGCGCGCCGGTCACGGCAAATTTGGGGAACATAATTGGAAGCCTCCGATTAGCTTTTATACAATCAGGGGGCGATGGGACGGGGCAAAAATCAAGGGTTAATGCGGGGTGACGCCGCGTTCGCCGGTTTTGCCGCGGAGGACCGCCGGAAAACCGACAGCGGCTGGGCCGCCTAGGCCGGTTTTCGGGCTTCGACAGCGGCCGACCGGCCGGCGATGCGGCCAAGCACGACAGCCGATAGAAGGCCGTTGCCGGACAGGTAGCCCCGATCGCCGCGGCCCGAGACCCCAACCGCCGCGCCGCCGGCGGCGAAAAGATTGCCGATGGCGCCGCCACGCTCTGTCTTGACTCGCGCATCCGGAAACACATCCAGCCCGCCCTGCGTGTGGAAAAGTGCGCCGGTTACCTTCACCGCCGCGAACGGGGGCGCCAGGCGCGGCCCCGCGAAGACACGCCCGAACGTGTCCGCGCCGTCGGTCGGAAGGTCCGCGATGGTGGCAACGAAGCGCTCTCGCGGCAGATCGCACGCCGCTGCCAGCGCCGCAAGCGTGGGCGCCGTGCGGATCGCGCCCGCAGCCTCGGCGGCTTGGAAATCGTGGAACTGGCGGGCAATCGCGGCGATCCGGGCGTCGAAAACGGTCCAAGCCACACCGCCGGGCTGTGCCAGCACGGCGCGCGCCGCCTCGGAAAAGCCCTGGCTTTCGTCCCAAAACCGCGTACCGGCGCTGTTGACCTGAACCCCGCCTTCGGTGATCACAGCCCAGGTGAGCAGGATCCCATGCGGCGTCGCGACATTGCCATGGCCCTGATAGGCCGCAAGGTGCCGCGTCCTGGCGCCAAGCGCCGCGCCCCAGATCACGGCATCGCCACGGTTGCCGTCATGCCCGAACCACAGCGCGCTGTCGATTTCTGGCATGTGGCGCGCGACCATCGCGGCATTGCCGCCAAACCCGTTGCAGGCCAGCACCAGCGCCTGGCACCCCAGCGTTTCGGTCCCGCCCGGTGCCGCAACCGCGACGCCCTTGATCGCGCCGGCATCGGCGAAAAGCCCGGTCGCCCGGCGGTTGCAGACGATGTCGATGCCCCGCGCCTCGCACGCCGCCCGCAGCCGATCCACCAGATCCTGCCCGGCCCGGGTTGGCAGCCCGTGCATCCGGCGCCGCGAATGCCCGGGGTAGTCGAAATCGTGAACCAGCGAAAACGGCATCTCGAACCGCTCGGCCAGCCACTCAACCGTCGGGCCCGCCCCGCCTGCCAAGGTGTCGACCAAGTCTTGGGGGTTCTCGCCCGCGGCCTTGGCCTGGATATCGGCCGCAAAGATCGCGGGCGTGTCGGCGATCCCTGCCGCGGCCTGATGGCGCGTGCCGGCGGCCGGGATCAGCCCGGCGGATAGCGCGGTAGAGCCTGCGGGCACCGTGTCCGCCTCAACCACCAGTGCCGAGCCGCCGGCCTCATCCACGGCCAGCGCGGCGACCATCCCCGCCGCCCCCGCGCCGACGATCAAAACCGGCACCTCCAGGTCAAAACCGGCATCCGGCGGCGCCAGAACGCTCATCCGCCGCCTTTCTCATAGCGTTGGCCGGCGGCCAGCATCGCCTCTGTCCCGAGCCGGGCGTTCAACTCCTGAAAATCGAACATGCGCTCGGCGAAGGGCCGGTTGCTGCCATGCTGGCGGAGGCTGGCATAGTAGGCCTCGGCGGTTCGGGCCACCGCGCGCACGATGCCGCCTGGGAAGATCGCCACCGAATAGCCAAGCGCCTGCAGATCCTCGGCGCTTTGGATTGGCGTTGCACCGCCTTCGACCATATTGGCCAACAGCGGCACCCGCCCCGCGAAATGCGCGGCAAGGCCCCGCAACTCCGCCCCCGACCGCGGCGCCTCGATAAACAAAACATCGGCGCCGGCGGCAAGATAGGCCTCGGCCCGCTCCAGCGCAGGCTCAAACCCCTCCACCGCGATGGCATCGGTGCGTGCGACCAGCAGCGTCGCGTCCGAAGTTCGGGCATCGGCCATCGCCGCGATCTTGCCGGTCATCTCCGACGTTGGGATCAGGGATTTGTCGGACAAGTGCCCGCAACGCTTGGGAAATGTCTGATCCTCGACCTGCAGCGCGTTGGCCCCCGCCCGCTCATAAAGCCGCAGCGTGCGCTGTGCGTTCAGCGCGTTGCCAAAGCCTGTGTCGGCATCGACGATGACAGGCAGCGCAACGCGGTCCCGGATCAGTGCCATGGTCTCGGCCATCTCCGTCACCGATGTCAGGCCGATATCGGGCCGCCCAAGCCGCGTATAGGCAACCGCCGCGCCCGACAGATACAGCGCCTCAAACCCCGCCTGTTCGGCCAGCATCGCGGTCATCCCGTCATAGACACCCGGGGCCACCAAGATATCCGTGGCCTGCAGCCGTGCCCGCAACGTCATGACAACGCCCCCACCATGTCCGCCGTGCTGGCGATGGGCGTCACCGAACCGAGCGAGATCAACGTCGCGTCATGCACCGCCTGATCGAACGCCGCAGTGCCGTCGGACAGAAGAACAAGCTTGAAGTCCCGCAGATGCGCGTCGCGGATTGTGCTGGCCACACCGCCATTGGTGACGATCCCCCCGACGATCAGCGTATCGATGTCGAGCGCCCGCAAGATGTATTCAAGCCGGGTCTGGTAAAAGGCGGAATAGGCAACCTTCTCAACCGTGTAATCGGCCGGGGCAAGGGTTTCGACCAACGCATGGCCAAACCCGCCAGGCGCAAAATCGCCCTTGGTCAGAAACGGCCGCAGCGTTTTAAGATGCGGCGCGATCAGCGGCGTCCCGTCGGGTCCCGGCACCAAAGTGAATTGGGCGCTGATGTAATGCCCGCCCCGGGCGCGCAGCGCTTGGACAAGCGGCAGTAACCGGGCCGGAAGCGCGGCGATGGCCGCCGAACCCTGCCCAGCGCGGCCATAGGCGCCCTTGGGATGCAGAAAGTCGTTCTGCAGGTCGATGGTCAGAAGGGCGGTGCGTTGGGGCTTTAGCGCTGGGATCATCTCAGGCCTCGCGCGGTTCAAGGATTGTGTTGCCAAAGGCGTCGACGCGGCCGGTAAGGCCGGGCTCGATCAGAACCGTCGTGTCGGGTTGTGCCAGGATGGCCGGCCCCGCGATCTCGGCGCCGACAGGCAGGCGGAGACGGTCGTAGATCGCTGTCTCATGCCAAGCGTCGGAAAAGTGAACGCGGCGCGTGCCAACCCGCGCGCCCGCGACACTGCCGTCCATCGGGGCCAGGGATTTGAGATCGAATTTCGGCCGCCGCCCGATCACCGCGCAGCGTAGGTTCATCACCCGCCGCGCCCCGCCCGCCAAAAGCCGGCCATAGGTCGCGCGATAGGCCGTGTCGAAAGCCGCTTCGATTTCGGCCACGGTCGGCTCTGCGATGCGGCCAGCCTGGAGCGTGACATTCAGCGGCACGGCCACGGTATGGGTCTGCCCGACATAGGCCATATCAAGCGCGACCACGATGTCGCGCCGCTCAAACCGCGACAGCGCCGCGTCGAGCAGGGCAAAGCCCGCGTCGACTTGGCGCTGCAAAAGGACGCGAAGCCGGGCCGTGTCCAACGCTTTGGTCAGCGCGTTGATGGTTTGCACGAAATCCTGGCGCATATCGGCGATGACGCACCCCATCGCACTGGTCACGCCGGGATAGCGGGGAATGATCGCGCGCCCGATGCCGACCTCCTTGAGCATCGCGCCGGTGTGCAGCGCGCCACCGCCGCCGAAGGGCATGAAGGCAAACCGCTTGGGGTCGAAGCCGCGTTCGACGCTGACCAGCCGGATGGCGCCGGCCATACGCGCGTTGGCGACGCGCAGGATCGCCTCCGCCGCCGCTGTTGTTGACAGGGCCAGCGGCTGCCCGACATGCGCATCGATGGCCGCCGCCGCCGCCGCGACATCCAAACGCGCCAGCGCCCCTCCGATGGGACGGTCGGGATCGATCCGGCCAAGCACGGCGTTGGCGTCGGTGACGGTTGGACGCGTGTTGCCAAGGCCGTAGGCCACAGGGCCCGGCATGGACCCAGCACTTTCAGGACCGATGTTCAAAAGTCCGCCCTTGTCGACCCAAGCGATAGAGCCACCGCCGGCGCCGATCGTCGTGATCTCGATCATCGGCGTGCGCACGACCATGCCAAAATCGATCGCTGTCTGGGGCGACAGCATCGACTGGCCGCCGGCGATCAGCGCGACGTCAAAGCTGGTGCCGCCCATATCGCCAGTGATCACATTCTCAAACCCCGCGCTTTGGGCAATATGGCCCGCGGCAATCACACCGGCCGCGGGCCCGGACAGCGCCGTGCGCACCGGCAGGCGGCAGGCGCTTTCCGTGCTCATGACGCCGCCGTTCGACTGCACAATCAAAAACTCTCCGCCAAAGCCGCCCGCGGACAGCGCGCCAGCCAGGCGGTCGATGTAGCCCGAAACCTCGGGCTGCAGAAAGGCGTTCAGCGCGGTGGTCGAAAACCGCTCACACTCCCGGATTTCGGGCAGGATCTCGGCGGATCCGCGCACATGGTCGTTCGGCCAAACGGCGCGCAGCGCGGCCAGCGCCGCAGCCTCGTTCGCGGGGTTGGCATAGGCGTTGGCAAACAGCACCGCCACCGCCTGACAGCCCGCGTCCAGCAGCGTCGCCGCGGCGGCCCGCACGGCATCAAGGTCAACGGGCGTGCGGATCGAGCCGTCGGCCAGCGTCCGCTCGGCCACCTCCAGGCGGAGATGGCGCGGCACGACCGGATCGAAATCGCCGCGCAGGCCCCAAGTGCGGGGCCGGTCGCGCCGGCGCATTTCCAGCACATCCCGCAGCCCCATCGTGGTGATGATCCCGACCCTGGCGCCCTTACGCTCTAGCAACGCGTTGGTGCCGGCCGTCGTGCCATGCACGATGACGCTGGCCTCTGCAAGATCCGCACCATCGGCGCCGATCCCGGCGAGGAACCCCCGCGATTGGTCGGGCCGGCTGGTCGGCACCTTGGCCACACTGGCCTTGCCCGTCGCCTCATCGAGCACGAAGACATCCGTGAAGGTGCCGCCTACATCGACACCTCTCACCCGGCTCATCCCTTTGCCCCCTGCCCCGCGGCGCCATTGGCCGCCGTCGCGGCCGCGGGCGTCTGATCGCCCCGCGCGACGTCGCGCGCGACGGCGGCCGGATCCCGATCCCCGGCCCGCCCATGCCCGCCGCCGCCCGGCGTTTCCAACCGCAACGCAGCGCCCCGGCTCAGCTTGATGCCCAGCATTTTTGAGGACAGAGGCGGCGCCTGCCAGCCGCCCTCGGCCTCATAGTGAAAAACGTTCAGCGCACCGGGCGCGCCGCCAACCACGCCCTGCGGCGGAAAGCGGCCGCGCTCACCGAAAAGAAAGGCATCGGCCTCTTCCTCAAGCAATTCGATCTCATACACCGCGCCCAGCCCACCGCGATGCGTGCCGGCGCCGGCGCTGTCGGGGCGCAACGCCCATTGCCGGAACATCACCGGATAGGCGGCCTCCAGGATCTCCAGCGGCGGGATCGTCGCGGTTGAGATCGGCGCGTTGCCGTGGTTCAGCCCATCGCCATCGGCGCTTCCCCCATGGCCGCCGCCGAAAAAGCTGAACATCACCCAGGGGCGCCCGTCGCTGCGCTTGCCGGCAATCGAAAGCGCGTTAATCGTGCCGTAGGCGTTGGCGACCACCCTGTCGGGCGCGGCCTGCGCCGCAGCGGCAAAAATCACGTCGATCATCCGCAAAATGGTCTCGGTATACCCCCCAACCGGCGCCGGAAAATCCGCCGCCAAAAGTGAGCCTTCGGGCACCCGCACCTCGATGGGGCGCATCACGCCCGCGTTGGCCGGCAGGTCGGGAAAGATATGTTTGATCGCCACATAGGCCGTTGCGACCGCCGTCGGACGCGCGATGTTGACGGGACCCGCCGTCACGCCCGCCGTGCCTTCAAAATCCAAGATCAGCCTGTCGCCCCGGACCTCGAAGGCGACTTGGATCGGCAGCGCCTGGTCTTTGATCCCGTCATTGTCGAGATGATCGCGCGCGTCCCAACGCCCATCCGGCAGCGCCGACAGCTCGGCCCGCATCAGCGCCTCCGCCCGGTCGCTCAGCGCGTTTAGCGCGGCTGTCACGGTCGCCCCGCCATACTCCTCCAACAGCGTGTCGAGCCGTTTTGCGCCCAGATCCAGCGCGCTCAATTGCCCATTGAGATCGCCCATGGCAGAGGCCGGCAACCGCGTGTTGCGCATCAGGATATCGACGATGTCCTGCTGCAGCACACCCCGCTTGGCCAGCTTCACGGGCGGCAGAACGAAGGCTTCCTGAAACGCCTCCGTCGCGCCGGGGTTGTAGTTGCCAGGAACCGCGCCGCCCACATCGTGCCAATGCCCGACGCTGGCCAGATAGCAAAACAACGCGCCGTCCCAGAAATAGGGGCGCACGAGGCGCATATCGCTTAAATGCGTGCCGCCGAGATGGGCGTCGTTGAAAATATAGATGTCGCCATCCGCCAGATCGCCGTCCGCCGCGGCCTTGTCGATGATGGCTTTCACCGCGAAGGACATCACGCCCACGAAAATCGGCAAACCGGATTTGCCCTGCACCAATGTGTCGCCCGTGACGGCATGGTAAAGCCCGTGCGAGGCGTCATGCGCCTCGGCGATGATCGGATTGAACGCGGCGCGGAACAGCGTCGCGTCCATCTCGTCGGCGATTTGCTCCATCCGCCCGGCCAGTACGGCAAGGGTGATCGGGTCCAGCGCCCCGGTCATGCGCCGCGCGCCTCGGCCAAATCGTTCCAGACCTCTTGGCGGACGATCTGGCCCGCCGCGATCTCGAACCGGTCGATAAAGCGGACCCCGTCGAACGCGCGCCCATCGGGCCACGCCCCGTGCAACGTGCCGCGCACGTAAACGATGCTGGCGTCGCCCGCCGGAAAGACCTCTATCGCCGCGATGGTCTTGCCCACAAACCGGTAGCGCGGGCGCGCCCAGGCCAAAACCTCTGCCAATGACGTCATCGGCGGCGCGCCGGGGAAAACCAGGGTGCACCCGGGGGCGAGCGCGGTTGCGGCGGTGTCGAGATCGCGGGCCTCCAACGCCGACAGAAACCGCCGCGCGACCTCTGCGGCCTCTGGGGCCTCTGGGGCCCTTTCGACGGCTGCGCCCCTAACACCCATGCGAACCGCCTGCGACCAGGCGGATCGCGCCGCGCCGGTTGCGCGGGGTCGGTGGCGAACAGGGGACCGGATGATCCATCGCGGCGGTCTGCATCTGACTTCTCCCGAAATATGTACTTTTCATATGACAGGTTTTGGGATATTTAAAGGTCAATTCTGGATTGGAGACCGTTTCGGTGTGTGTCCCCCCTGCCTTGACCCGACGCCCCGGTCCGGCCGGCCTGTGACGCTGGTCGCGCAAACCACGGTGCCCGAAGGGGGCAAGGCCCGCCGGGTATACCTGTCGCTGCGCGACGAAATCTCAAACGGCGCGGCGCCTGCGGGGATGCTTTTGCCCGGCGAACATCGGCTTGCGGCGCAGTTTGGCGTCAGCCGCGTCACCGTCCGCCGCGCGTTAGAGGCGTTGGCCGCCGATGGATGGATCGAAAAACGCACGGGCGCGGGCTCTGTCGTTTTGCCGCGCGCGGGGATCGAGCCGCAGATCGCCGCCGATTTCGCCGGCTTGATCCCGCAACTGGCCGAGATTGAGCGTGCCACCACCGTGCGGCTGAAATCCTTTTCCTATGGCACGCCGCCTGCGCCGGTGGCGGCGGCGCTGGGCCTCGAACCGGGCGACCGGGTGCAGACGGCCGTGCGCGTCCGGCTGTCGGAGGGGGTCGCGTTCTCTCACCTCACGACCCATGTTCCAGCCGACATCGCCGAAAGTTACACCGAAGCCGACCTCGCCACCCAGCCCCTGTTCCGGCTGTTGGAGCGCAGTGGCGTCGCCGTCGACAGTGCCACCCAGTCGGTCAGCGCCACATTGGCGACGCCAGAAGTGGCCGATGCGCTGCAAGCCGCTGTCGGTGCGCCGCTTTTATCGCTGCGCCGGGTCGTGCGCGACCGCGCGGGGCGCGGCGTCGAATATCTGTCGGCGCTCTACCGGCCAGAGCTTTTCCGCCTGGAAATGACGTTGGCCCGCACTGGCGCAGGCGACAACCGGCATTGGGAACCCGTGATCGGGACCGGCGCATGAAGACGCTGCTCGACAAACTGTGGGCCCGGCAAGAGATCCGGCGCCGCGCCGACGGCACCGCGCTGCTTTGGGTGGATCGCCATTTGGTCCACGAAGGCTCTCACCACGCGTTCGCCAAGCTTGCCGCGCGCGGGCTTAGCGTCGCAGAGCCGGGCCTGACCTTTGGCGTTGCCGACCACTACGCACCGACACAGGGCGCACCAGCGACGCCCGCGATTGCCGGGATGATCGCGGGGCGTGCGGCAAACACCGAACGCCACGGCATCGCCTGTTTCGGGCCCGCCGATCCGCGCCAGGGCATCGTCCATGTCATCGGGCCCGAACAGGGGCTGCCGCTGCCCGGCCTGCTGATCGTCTGTGGCGGCAGCCACCCCGCCACGCATGGCGCGTTGGGCGCACTGGCCTTCGGGATCGGCGCGACGGAGGTCGCGCATGTGTTGGCAACGCAGACGATCTGGCAAAAAAAGCCGCGCTCACTTAGGCTGACCATCTCGGGCCAGCTTGCGCCGGGTGTTGGCGCCAAGGACCTGGCGCTGGCCTGGATCGCGCGGCTTGGCGCCGATGGCGCACGGGGCCATGCGATTGAATATGCAGGCGATGCCGTGCGCGCCCTGTCGGTCGATGCGCGCATGACGCTGTGCAACATGTCCATCGAGGGCGGCGCGCGGTTCGGACTGATCGCCCCTGACGCCGCGACCTTTGCCTATCTTCAGAACCGCCCCTTCGCCCCAGAAGGGGCGGCGTGGTCCCGCGCCGTGGCCGATTGGGCCAAGCTTGCCGGCGACAGCGACGCCAAGCATGACCGCGAAGTCACGCTCAACGCCGAGGAGGTCGCGCCCATCGTAACCTGGGGCACATCGCCCGAGGACGCTTTGCCAATCACAGCGAACGTGCCAGACCCGGCCAGGTTGCCCCCCGGCAAGGCAGAGCATGCACGCGCCGCGCTCGACTATATGGGGCTGAGCGCGGGCCGTCCGCTGGAAAGCATCGGCATCGATCAGATCTTTATCGGCTCTTGCACCAATGCCAGGATCGAGGATCTGCGCGCCGCCGCCGCGGTCCTGGCCGGGCGTCGCGCGACAGTGCCGGGCCTTGTCTCCCCAGGCTCTCGCGCGATCAAGGCGCAGGCCGAGGATGAGGGGCTCGACCGCGTCTTTACCGATGCGGGGCTCACCTGGGTCGGGTCCGGCTGCTCGATGTGCGTGGCGATGAACGGCGACAGCGTCGGCGCAGGGCGGCGCTGCGCCTCAACCACCAACCGCAATTTCCGGGGCCGTCAGGGCCGCGGCGCGCGCACACATCTGATGTCGCCGGCGATGGCCGCTGCGGCCGCCATAACCGGGCACCTGACCGATGTCCGCCCCCTTCTGCGCGGACGGCACGCGGCATGAGCGGGTGGCGCACACACGCGGGCCATGCTGTCGCGCTCGACATTGAAAATATCGACACCGATCAACTGATCCCGGCGCGTTTTATGTCCACCCCGCGCCGAGCGGGTTATGGGCCGTTCCTCCTCCACGATCTTCGCCACGATGCGCAGGGCCAGGCCCAGCCCAACTTTCCGCTCAACCGCCATCCCGGCGCCAGCGTGCTGCTGACCCGGCGCAATTTCGGCAGCGGCTCCTCGCGGGAGGCGGCGGTTTACGCGCTGCTCGATTTTGGCATCCGTGTGGTGATCGCGCCAAGCTTTGGCGACATCTTCGCCGCGAACGCCGTCAACAACGGGCTGTTGCCCGCGCGGATCCCCAGTGACCGGGCCGACACCCTGATCGGGGAGCTTGGCGACCGGTGCGTCGCCGCAGGCGCCGACCTATCGGCGCGCAAGCTGACGCTCTCCCAACACACGCTCCCCTTCGAGATCGACCCGGTTTGGGCCGAAAAGCTGATGATGGGGTGGGACGACATCGACCTGACAAGGGCGCATACGGCCGAGATTGCCGCGTTCCAGCAAAAGCGCCGCCAGCACCTGGCCTGGGCGTTCCCACAAGGGGCCAGGCCACAGGACACCGATACGCAAGCGACAAGCCAGGGCACTGGCGTTGGGGATAGGAGGTTCAACCCATGAAAATGCAGCTTACCGCCGGGATTATCGCCGGTTCCATGACCTTGGCCGCCATGGCCGAAGCCGTCGAAACGATCACCGCCGTCCACGCCTTTCCCGAACCGCTGATCTATACGCAAAGCTTTCTGTCCTTTGTCGATAAGGTGAACGCGGCGGGCGAAGGCGTCGTGCAGATCGAGGTGCGCGGCGGGCCAGAGGCCATCGGCATGTTCCACCAGCCCGCCGCCGTGCGCGACGGGATCGTGGACATGGTCTATACGCCCGACTCTTTTTACGGCGGCGCGTTGCCCGAAAAGGACGCGCTTGTCGCCTCAAACCTTACGGCTATCGAGACCCGCGAAAACGGCGGCATCGCGCTGATTGATGAGATCCATCAGGCGAAAATGGGCCTGAAATACCTCGGCTGGTTCGACAGCGGCGTCTGCTACAACTTGTGGACCCGCGATGCGCCAAGCTTCGACGCCGATGGCAATCTGGAGGTTGCGGGGCTGAAGCTGCGCGGCAACGCCGTCTACAACGCCTTTTTCACCAACTACCTTGGCGCCCAGGTGATCGATCTGCCGACCGGTGAAGTCTATGCCGCCCTGCAGCGTGGGGTCGTCGATGCCACCGGCTGGACGCAGATCGGGCTGATCGATCTGAAGTGGAACGAGTTCCTGAACTACCGGATCGAACCCTGCTTTTTCTCGACCGACCTTGGCGTGATCGTCAATCTCGACCGCTGGAACGCGTTAAGCGACGCGGCCAAAAAGATCGTGCAAGACGTCGCCATCCAGCACGAGGCCGATAGCGTCAACGCCCTGCGCCAAAAGCGGGACGAGGATTTTGCGGCGCTGGATGCACAAGGGATGACCGTCGTGTCGCTGGAGGGTGAGGCAAAGGCCAGCTACCTTCTGGCCGCCCGGGAAAAAAACTGGGAGCGGATGGAAGGCCTGATGGCAGAGCATCCGATGGGCACGGCGAATTATGACCGGCTGATCGATCTTTTCTACGACCCCGCGGCCGATAACTAGGCCCCCTTCGTCCGGGGCGGAGGGGCCGCCCCGGCCCCAAGCGAAGACCGGCAACCAGAGCACGCAGGAGGGGGCAGCAAAGTGTCTATGACACGCTGCTTTACCTTATGGCGCTGATCGCGGCCGCGACGCTGCTTTGGCTGATGGTCTCGGTCGTGGTGTCGGTTGGGATGCGCAATCTTGGCGTGCAACCCTTTGCCTGGCTCTTCACATCGGCCGAATATGGGCTTTTTTACATGACCATGCTGGGCGCGCCCTGGCTGGTGCGTGAGCGCGGCCATGTTCATATCGAGCTTGTGACCGCCGCGCTGCCGCCCCCACTGCGGCGCGCTGTCAGCCGCATGGTGGCCGCGGGCTGTGTCGCGGTTTCGCTGATCCTCGCCTGGTTTGGGTTAGAGCTCTTCCTGACCAATATCGAGCGCAACGACTATGACGTCCGGGCCTATTTCTACCCCCGCTGGATGCTGACGATCACCTTTCCAGTGGCCTTCTGCTTCATGGCGGTGGAGTTCGCGCGCTTTGTCTTTGGCAGAACGATGATGCATTCGGGCGAAGCGGGGATCCACGAATAATGGCGTGGTACGAAGCGCTCGGGCTGCTGGTGGGCAGCGTTATGGTTTTGATGGCGGTGGGGATGCCCGTGGCGTTGGCGTTCCTGGCCGCAAACATCCTTGGCGCGTGGATCTTTATGGGCGGTGAGCGGGGGGTCGTCGCGCTGCTGAACAACGGCTGGGGCGCGCTGACGAAATTCGCGCTGGTGCCCATTCCGCTGTTTCTTTTGATGGGCGAGATCTTCTTTCACACCGGCCTTGGCGGGCGCATGTTCAACGCCATCGACCGGCTTTTGGGCCGGCTTCCGGGGCGGTTGAGCTATGTCACCGTTCTCGGCGGCACTGGGTTTTCCACCCTCTCCGGCTCATCGATGGGATCGACCGCGCTGCTCGGCTCTCTGATGGTGCCCGAGATGACGCAGCGGGGCTATAAAAAGCATATGAGCATCGGCCCGATCCTGGGCACCGGCGGACTGGCCATCATTATCCCGCCCTCGGCCCTTGCCGTGCTGCTGGCCACGCTGGCCCAAATCGACGTTGCAGCCCTCCTGATCGCAGGCATCGTTCCGGGGCTGATCCTTGCGGGGCTCTACCTCGCCACCATCTGGTTGCAAACCCGGCTCGACCCGCATGCCGCGCCGGCCTATGCCGTGGCGCCGCAACCCTGGGGCGAGAAAATCTGGCTTTTGGCGACCGATGTCGTGCCGATGATCGGTTTGATGGTCGCAATCGTCGCGATGATGATCAATGGAATTGTCACCCCGTCCGAGGCCGCAGCCTTTGGCGCGCTGGGCGTCTTGATCCTGGCGATGTTCTATCGCTGCCTGACATGGGCGGCGTTGAAAGCCTCGGTCCGCGGTGCGCGGCGCGTCACGTTGATGGCCTATCTGAGCGTCTTTGGCTCCGCCACGTTCAGCCAGCTTTTGGCCTTTTCGGGGGCATCGCGGGGGCTGATCGGCTGGGCCACCGGGTTTGCCTTCGACCCGGTGGTGATGCTCCTGATCATGTTCGGGGTTCTTCTGATCCTTGGAATGTTTATGGAGCAGATTTCGATGATGCTGCTGACCGTGCCGATCTTTTTCCCTCTGGCAACCAGTCTTGGGTTCGATCCGATCTGGTTTGGGTTGATCATGCTTTTGGCGCTGGAAATCAGTTTCACGACGCCGCCCTTCGGCCTGTTGCTGTTCGTTATGAAAGGCGTCGCGCCGCCCGACACAACCATGCGCGATATCTATCGCGCGGCCCTGCCGTTTATCCTTTGCTCTCTCATCCTGGTCGCCCTGCTGATCCTGTTC
>CALCPC010000691.1 GCA_937900975.1 uncultured Paracoccaceae bacterium | reverse complement strand
GCGAAACGCCCTAGGGCAATCCCGCTTCCTATTGGGCCGAAAAACGCCGTGTCAAATCCAGCAGAGCACGGCATCTGACCGCACTTTCTGAGCGCGACGGTTTCAGGTTGAACGGGAATACACTCCAGGGCGGCGCGCGACCGGTGCACACAGCGCAGTGCCAAGGCGGCAACGGCCGGCCCGGCTGTTAAGCGCCGCAACAATGGACTTCGGAACTGCCCGCAAAAATCGCGTGGATCAAAAGGCTGCTCAAACCTGGTGCATATCGACGCCTTTGGTCAAACCCAACAGCGGCGTCACAATCACGCCACGCCCGTATTCGATCGCCGCCGCGGGGGCGTGCTGGCAATCGCCGCAATCAGACCCCGTAAAGCGTCTCTGCGCGACCCTCAAACGCGCGCACGATCCGGCGCATCGCCTCATAAAACACCACCCCGATCACGGCCTGCATCGCGCGGCTGCGAAACTCAAAATCCACAAAAAACGACACCTCGCACCCGCCCTCCGCCGGCTGAAACGACCATGTGTTTTCAAGATAGCGAAACGGGCCGTCGAGATAGGCCACATCGATGGTCTTGGTTTCGGGGTTCAGCCGCACGCGGCTGCCGAAACGCTCTCGAAACACTTTGAACGAAATCACCAGATCGGCATCCAGCACCTCAACCGCGCCCTCCGACCGCCGGTCCCGGATGCGCGCGGCGGCGCACCACGGCAGAAACTGCGGATAGCTTTCGATGTCGGCGATCAGATCGAACATCTGTTCCGGCGTGTAGGGGAGAAACTTCTTTTCAGCGTGCGTCGGCATCGCCAAGATATGGGCGTTTCCAGAACCGGGTGCAAACGCTCGTTCTGTCACATCTGAAGGATTTGGGCGCGTGGATCACACTGGGTACCGAGTGCTGCGGATGATCTCCGCCAAGGAGATCGCCGCGCGGGTCGAAGCGCTGGCCGCTGAAATCTCTGGCCATTTCGCAGGCACCGACAAGCTGATCGTGATCGGCCTTTTGCGGGGCTCCTTTGTTTTTATCGCCGATCTGGTGCGGGAGCTCGACCTGCCGGTGGAGGTCGATTTTATCGAAGCGTCGTCCTATGGCAACGAGACGTCTTCGAGCCGGGAGGTGCGGATCCTGAAGGATCTGCGTGGCGAGATTGAGGGGCGCGACGTGCTGGTGGTCGAAGATATCGTGGATACCGGCTTCACGCTTCACCACGTTCTGACGATGCTGGCCGCGCGCAGGCCTGCGCGGCTTGAAGTCTGCGCGCTGCTCGACAAACCCGCGCGGCGGGAGGTTGAGATGTCGGCCACCTGGACCGGGTTCGAGATCCCGGACGAATTTGTGGTGGGCTACGGGATCGACTATGCGCAGCGCAACCGCAACCTGCCCTTTATTGGTCGGGTGGAGTTTCTGGATCCTCCGCCGGGGTAAGCGCCGCCTCCAAGGCCGCGATCTTCAGGGCTTGGGCGTTCAAGAGTGTGGCCAGCGCCCGGCGCGTATCGGCGTCGAAATCGGCCGCTGGCGGCGGGTTCGCGGCAGGCGCCACCGGGCGAAAGCGCAGGCCGTAGGTTTCGCGCAAAAAGGTAAGTTGCCGCCTTAGATCACCGGCATGGGCGTCGATTATGGCTTGGGTGATGGCAAGCCCCGGGCCGGGTATCTCAGCCAACCAGTCGCTTGGACCCCGCACGGGCGAGCCTGCGGGCGCCGGCTCGGCCAGCGCATCGGCAAGGTATATGGCGGCCCGCGTCAAGCCCCGGTTCCGCGCGTCGGGCTGGATCCGCAGGGCGACGCCGGGATGCCCGATCGCCTGGCAAAAATCGGCGAAAGGGCTGTCCTGCCACAGCGCGCCACGCTCAAACTTTCGAACCAGAAGGTTCTCTGCCCCGAAAACGGCGGACCATTCTGGCAGGTCCAGGTCCATCCGGTCGATGCGCCAGCGGTCCTGCTGGGCCAGCCGGCCATAGCCGTCGCGCACCCGCTGCGCGCCCATCGCGACCATTTTCGACAAGGGATGCCGGACATAGCAAACGATCACAACCCGGTCGGCAAGCGCCGCAAGATAGGCCTGAAGCCGGCGCTTTTCGGCAAGATTGATGCCGTGAAAATGCTCACTGCTGATCACAGCGGTCGGGGCCGGGGCACGGGTTTTCCAGCGGGTTAGCGACCGGTGCGCGCGCGCGCGGACATCCCGCAACTTCTCTGGATCGAAACCCTGGACAGGGGCCAGGCGCGCGGGGTCGCTGACCGCCTCGGCCAGCACGCCAAGCACCCAAGGCACCACCCAGACACCCTCCGACTTCAGGCGGTGCCAGTTTTGGCCAAGCGTTGCCTGGATCGAAGACGTGCCCGTCTTGCCGGCGCCGATGTGGAGGTACAGCGTCTTGGTCAACGCCTGTCGAGCGCGCGCAACCGCGCCGCGCGCAAAGCCGCGAAATCGTCGCCCGCGTGGTAGCTTGACCGCGTCAGCGGCGTTGCCGAGACCATGAGGAACCCTTTGCCGTAGGCGGCCGACTGATAACTGTCAAACTCCTCCGGCGTCACAAAGCGGGCGACGGCGTGGTGCTTTGGGGTGGGTTGAAGATACTGCCCGACGGTCAGGAAATCGCCATCGGCCGCACGCATATCATCCATCACCTGATGCACCGCTTGCCGGTCCTCGCCCAGCCCAACCATAATGCCCGATTTGGTGAACATGGCCGCGTCAAGCTCCTTCACGCGCTGCAAAAGGCGCAGCGAGTGGAAATAGCGCGCCCCGGGCCGCACGGTCGGATAAAGACCGGGCACGGTTTCCAGGTTGTGATTAAAGACATCCGGGCGCGCCGCGACGACGGTTTCCAACGCCTCTGGCCCGCATTTCAGAAAATCCGGGGTCAACACCTCGATGGTGGTGTCGGGCGTCTTGCGGCGGATCGCACGGATGGTCTGGGCGATATGCTCGGCGCCACCATCGGTCAGGTCGTCGCGGTCGACCGAGGTGATCACGACATGGTTAAGCCCCAGCTTTTCGACAGCCACCGCGACCCGCAGCGGCTCAAACGCGTCGAGCGCGTCAGGCCGTCCAGTGGCCACATTGCAAAACGTGCAGCCCCGTGTGCAGATCTCGCCCATGATCATCATGGTGGCGTGGCCCTGGCTCCAACACTCCCCAACATTGGGGCAACCAGCCTCCTCACACACCGTGACCAACTTGTTTTCGCGCATGATCCGCGCCGTCTCGCGATACCCGTCAGAGCTGGGCGCCGTGACCTTGATCCAGGACGGCTTTTTCAGGATCGGGGTCGCGGCGCGGTGCGCCTTTTCGGGGTGGCGCTGCGTGCGGTCCTTAAGATCGCGGGATTTGGCGTTGTCTTCCATACGGGTGTTTTAGCGCGGTGACGGCTGTCTGGAAACTCCCAGAACCACAGGGCGGCCATGCAGGGGCGACATTGCTGCGGGCCGCGGCATTCTGGAAACGATTTCAGGGTAAAAGCATAGCCGCCGGCGGCAAGATAGGCCAGCTCATCGACTGAGGAGCGGCGTCCAAGCGCTTCATTGCGATAGGGAAATCGGCCAAACTGACGGCTCACGTCGCGGTGCGCGCGGGCATGGCGCAGCAATTGCGACCCCGGCGCATAGCCCGCCATCCGCCGCACCGCCCGCGCCTGATCCGACAGCGCTTCGCTGTGTTCAAGCGGCAAATAGTAAAATTGCCGCAGCTCCGTTTCGGTGCGTCGATCATGGCCCGCGGCGATCGCCCGCTTTGTGATCGCCCGCGCCGCGGCGTCCGAGGCGAAGGCAAGACCCGTGCCGCGAAACATATTGCGCGGAAACTGGTCGAACAAAAGCAGAAGCGCAAGCGTCGCCTGCGGCGTCCAGTCCACAGGAAAATGCGGGGACCGAAGGGCCGCGACCCACGGTGCCTCGAACCGTTGGCGGATCTCGGCGTCGAGCGCGTCATCGCCCCGATACCAGCGCTCTGGCCCCAGCTCTTCCCAGAAATCGATGATTTCTTTTGTGTTCAGCCTCATCGCCTCGCGTCCTCCCCAACGCTGGCGTCTGCCCTATGGCGCTGCATCCCGCCGCTCCTCGACCGCGCCGATGTCCTGCGCGGTCTTCTCTTCCTCCTCCTCATACTCGATGCTTTGAGAGACTGTCACGGCAACGGTCGAGGCTTGCGCCCCAACCGGCGCATAAGGGCTGGTGTCGCTCGGCGTTGCGCGCTGCGTCATCCGATAGGTGGCATAAACCGCGACGATGCCCATAAGGATGCCGATGAACAGAAAATAGGCGTAAGCGCCGAACGCGCTCATCATCCAGCCCACAACCAACGGCCCCGCCATGGAGCCAAGTCCCGCGGCAAAAACCAGGCCGCCCGCCGCGGCGGCCATGTCGTCATGCTCCAAAAAGTCGTTGGTATAGGCGATCAGCAGCGAATAAAGCGGGTTGGTCACGCCGCCGACGACGAAAGCGACCAAAAGCAACGTCGAGATTTGCTGCAGGAAGGGCGCGGCCGCCAGAAGCGCCGCCACGCCAAACGCCGTGGTGCCAGCGATCAGAATGCGCCGATCCATCCGGTCCGACAGCCAGCCAAGCGGAAACTGCAAGATCACGCCGCCGATATAGAAGGTGGCGACAAACATGGTCGTTTCGCCCACCGTCAACCCGATCTCGGTCGCGAAAACCGGGGACATGCCGAACAACGCCGAAAAAAGCCCGCCAAGAAGCAGCGTGCCGACAATGCCAAGCGGCGAGACGCGGTAAAGCGCGCGCAGCGTCATCGGTTTGGTGGTCGAGAAGACAGGCACCGGCGTCGCCGACAACAGGATCGGCGTGAAGGCGATGGAGACAAGCACCGACATAATCACAAAAAGCGCATAGCCGCCGGCATCGGCGAGGTTGATGATCCCCTGCGCCGCGATCACCCCCAGCATCTGCACGCTCAGATAGACCGCCAGCGACTGACCGCGCGTCTCGTTCGTCGCGCGGTCGTTCAACCAGCTTTCGGCCACCACATAGATGCCCGCAAAGCAGATCCCGACCAACAGCCGCATCAGCGCCCAAAGGATCGGGTTGGGCAGCGCGGCATAGAGAATGGAGGCCGCGGAAACCAGGCTGGCAAGCGCCGCAAAAACGCGCACATGCCCGACCCGCCGGATCATCGGCGGCGCCAGGCGAGAGCCGAGCAGGACGCCGGCGAAATAGGCCGACATCACCCAGGCCATCGTGCCGGCGTCATAGCCTTCGATGGCCCCCCGAAGGCCAAGCGCCGTTCCCTGCAGACCGTTGCCGATCATCAGTAAAAGCACGCCCAGCAACAGCGGCCAGGATTCGCGAATAACCTGTGTCATGAGCCCGGTCCTTCGGTCTTGGTGGTCTGGCCTTGCCAGAAAACGGCCAGCCCGAACCCTTGGCCGACGACACGGGGTGCGTCGTTTTTGATCACCCGGGCGGTTGCGTCATCCTTTCGGCAAAAGCAGTGAGCTGTCGCCATAGGAGAAAAAGCGATAGCGCTCGTTGATCGCGTGGTTGTAGACCTGGCGCATTCGCTCGCGCCCCATGAAGGCCGAAACCAGCATCAGAAGCGTGGATTTCGGCAAGTGAAAATTCGTGATCAGCCCATCGGTTGCGCGAAACTGAAAGCCGGGGCGGATAAAGAGGTCGGTCTCGCCCTCGAAGGCCTCCAACTGGCCGGTCGCCGCCGCCGCGCTCTCCAAAAGGCGCAGCGCGGTGGTGCCCGCCGCGACGATGCGTCCACCGGCGGCGCGCGCGGCCTTGATCCGCGCGGCGGCTTCCGGCGTGATCTGGCCCCACTCGGCGTGCATTTTGTGCAGGGCGGGGTCGTCGCTTGTCACCGGAAGGAAGGGGCCAGCGCCGACAGGCTGCGTGACATCCACCCGACCGATCCCCGCAGCGGCGAGCCGGGCCAGAAGGTCTGCGTCGAAATGCTGGCTGGCGGTGGGCGCCGCGACCGCGCCGGGAATGGCCGCAAAGACGGTTTGGTAATCCGCGCGGTCGCGGGCGGCGGCGGCGCGGCGGCGCGCGATATAAGGGGGCAGCGGCATCCGCCCCACTTCCCCAAGCGCCTGGTCGAGCGCGGCCCCAGCCCGGTCAAAGCGCAGCGTCACAGCCCCGCGCGCGCCCTTTGCCGCGACCGTCGCGGCAAGCCCGGCGCCAAAGCCGATCACATCCCCCACGGCAAGGCGTTTGGCCGGTCGGGCAAGCGCTGTCCAAAGCGCGCCGGGCTCGGCCGCATCCGCCGCAACCTCCGCCTCCGCCCCACAGGGGCTGAGGAGTTGGATGTCGACCGCGGCGATGCCCGACCCGTGCGGCGTCTCGCGCTGCCGGGTGCCGGAAAGTTGCGCCGGGATCACGCGGGTGTTGTTGAAAACCAGGCAATCGCCGGGGCGCAGGATCGTGGCCAGGTCCGAAAACACCCGATCTGCGATCGCGCCAGGCGTTGCCAGAAGCAGCCGGCTGGCCGGGCGGGGGTGAACGGGGCGGAGCGCGATCAGCGCCTCGGGCAGCGTGAAATCATAGTCGGACAATCGCTCTTCGCTCATGCGCCCTGTCCCTTTACTCGGCCTCTGGAAAGACGGGGTCGAGCGCTTGACGGGTCATGAAGATCTCGCGCGCGGCCCCGGGGGTGAGGAGCGACAGCGGGTTGATCGCGATGTCGGGGGCGCGGGCGCGGCCACCGACTTGGAAAGTGATGCCAAAGACGCCCTCGCCCGCCCGACCGCCGATCAAGCGGCCAAGCAGCGGGATCCGTGCTGGCAGCCCGTTCAGCGTGTAAAGCGGTGAGACCACGCCTTGAAGCGCCACGCGACCGGTCGTTGGCGCGAAATCGCCCGAAAGGGTCAGGCCACGCGCGGGGCCAACGGCCCGCGCCCGCGCAATCGTGATGCGGTCCCGTGCCAACGTGAACCAGCCCTGCGCGTCGTCAAACCCAATGCCCTTGCCCGCCAGCCGGTCGATCAGACTGATCGGGTTGGCGGCGGCCAGGATCTCGGCCACCACGGGCGCGTTGACAAGGCGGGATGACTGCAGCGAAAAGCGCCCGTCAAAGACGCCGTCGGCAAGCTGCGACAGCGAAACGCGCAGCGTGCCGCCGCGGATATTGTCGTAAAGACCGGCATCGCGGAGCGCGGCACCGCCATCGCGGGCCTGAAGGTAAACCGTGGGGCCAGGGCGCAGAACCCCTGTCATCGCGGCGCCATCGTTGACGCGCCCCTCGAACCGGCCGCTCAACCCCTGCCCCGCCGTCACCCGGCCCGAACACCCATGCAGCGCGATACCGGCGGCGACCCGCAGCCGGGTGGCGGCGATGGCGAGCTCAACCGTTTGGCCGCCGCCACCGCCCAGTTTGGGCAGGTTGCGCAGATCGACCGTTCCGCCCCGGATCTCGACCCGGCTTTGCGCGCGCCCGGGCCGGTAGACCACGGGCGCGTCGATCCACCCCCCGACGCGCAGCCGGTCGAGCCGGGCCTCGGCCAGGCCGCCGGCGGCAAGGCGCAGCCGTCCCTCGGCCCGCATCCCCGGCGCAGAAAGCGCCACGCGGTCGATCCGCGGCGGTGTGGTCAGCGCGCCCCGGACCGTTAGCGCCGCCGCCCGCCCAGGGCCTTTCGCCCAAGCCAGTGCCGGCAGCGCCAGGCGGTTGCCGCCAAGATCGGCCTCAACCGTGAAAACCGGCGCCTGCCCTTTGGCCAAGGCAAGCGCGTAGCGCGCGCGCCCAGTGCCGCGCACCATCCCACGGGGCAGCGCGATGCCCAGCCCGCGCAAGCCCGCGTCGGTCACCGCAATATCGCCGGTCACAGACGCCAGACCTTCGGGATTGTCGCGGATCGCGCGGGCATAGGCAAAACGCAGCGGGACATCGTCAAAGCGGGCATCGCCCGCGACCGACACGGCATCTGGCGTCGCCTCCAGCGTCAACGTCTCTGCCGTCACGCGCCGACCGGGGATCAACCGATCCGTGTCGACATCCGTCAATGTGGCCGCAACGCGATAATCGACATCGGCCGGCGAAAGCTTGGCGCGCAGCGGCACGCCCAGCGCGACAGTGCCGACCGCGCGCCCGGCTGCAACATCGACGGCCAGGCCCATGCGGTCGGGCAAGCGCAGCGGCGGATGGTCGAGCAGCGCCAAAACCGCGTTGACGCGGCCCTCCGCCGCGACCGAGACATCGGCGCGCAGCGGCCGCTGGCGCAGGTCGGCGATGGCGAAATGGGTGCCCGAAAGATCGATAGCCCCGCCCCGCCCAAGCTAAGACCACCCCAACAAAAGCGAAAAAAAAGCGCCACCCTACCAAAAGCGG
>CALCPC010000690.1 GCA_937900975.1 uncultured Paracoccaceae bacterium | reverse complement strand
GCCAAAAGACATATCCGACCATTTCGGCGGCTCGTCGAGATGATCGAAAAGACCGGGCTGATTGGGGTAGTTGCGGTAGTTGTAGACGATAATCCCCGTGTCGACGGCAATTTTACGGTCGCCAAAGGCCACATCGACGGTGATGGCATGGCCGCCAAAGCGATCCTCGGCCTCGAATAGCGTGACGTCGTGGTGGTCTTTGAGCGCATAAGCCGCCCCCAGCCCGGAAATGCCCGAACCTATGACTGCAATTCTCATTCTGGGGTCCTTTTCACGGGGTCAGGCGGCACTTTGCGCCCTGTGGTCTTGGTAGGCGGCCAGCGCGGCCTCTCGCCCCGCTTTGAGGTCGACAAGCGGCTTGGGGTAGGGGGCATCGGGGGCCAGGCCCCAGCTTTTGGGCTCGGCGTCGAAATAGCTGAGCGCGTCGGCGCCAGGATCGCCCGAAAACTCCGCCACCCAGCGGCGGCGATAAATTTGCATGGGATCGAATTTTTCGGCCTGTGTCGCGGGGTTGAAGATGCGGAAAAACGGCGTCGCATCCGGCCCGCTGCCCGCCGACCATTGCCAGCCCATCGCGTTTGAGGCTGGATCCCAGTCGATCAAACACGCTTCGAACCATTTCAGCCCGATGCGCCAGTCTGTCAGCAGATGCTTGGTAAGGTAGGAGGCCACCAACATGCGCCCGCGGTTGTGCATCCGGCCGGTCACATACATCTCACGCATCGCGGCATCGACCACAGGCTCCCCCGTCAGGCCCCGGCGCCAGCGCTCTGCCGCCGCGCTGTCGCCCCGCCAGGCAAACCGGTCCCATTCCGGGCGCCAGTTGCGTTCGACGATATGGGGGGTGTGGTAAACCAGGTGGTGGGCGAAATCGCGCCAGACGATCTCTTTAAGGAAGGTTTCGGCGCCGCGCTTGCCCTCCTCCATCGCGCGCAGGCCCGCAAACCAACAGGTGCGCGGCGAGATTTCCCCAAGGCTTAGGTTCTCGGACAGGCCCGAGGTTCCCGCCCGGTCCAACCGGTCGCGGTCCGCGTCATAGGCGTCAAGGGCACCGTCCGCAAAGGCGGCAAGCCTGTCGGCGGCCGCATCCTCCCCCGGATTGGCGTGCGCGGCGACAATCGCGCCGCCCCGGTTCATGTCTTTGCCAAGACCCCATTCCGCCAAACCGTCGCCCCGCGGCCAGGTTTCGGGCGCGGCAAGCCGCGGCCGGGGTAGGGGGCTTGGCAAATCGCGCGTCCGCACGGCCTTCCAAAACGGTGTGTAGACTTTGTAAAATTGCCCCTGCCCGGTTTCGACCGTCCAGGGTTCGAACAAAACATGGCCCGCATGGCTTTTCGCAGCCAGCCCCGCCGCGGTCAAAGCGGTCTTCAACGCTGTGTCCCGCGCAAGGGATGTGGGATCGTAAAGCCGCCCCCAGTGGACGGTGGTCGCGCCTGTCTCTTCCGCCAGGTCCCGAAGCACCGAAAGCGCGGGCCCGCGGCGCAGGATCAGCCGGCTTCCCACCGCCTCTAACCCCGCAGAAAGCGCCCGCAGCCCTGCCCCCAACCGCCAGCGCGGCGCGGCGCCCAGCGCCTCGGTTTCCGGGTCGAGGATAAAGACCGGAAGCACGGGCGCACCCGTCTTTGCGGCGGCAGTCAGGGCAGGGTTGTCCGAAAGGCGCAGATCGCGGCGAAACCAAAAGAGGGTTGGGGCTGTCATACGTCTCCGGCGGCTTACGCGTTGGTTCGATGACCAAGATACGCGGGCGCGCCTGGCCTGGATCAGCCAATTGCGGTGTTTTGTCGCGGCGTCAACGTCGTTTGGCTCACAGAACCGCGTCGAGTGACTTTATCAGCGCATCGACCTCGTCGCGGGAGGTGTAGTGCAGGAAACTTATGCGCAGCACGCCATGGTCGGGGTCGATGCCGAGGGCGCGGATCAACCGGTTGGCGTAGAAACTGCCGCCCCCCGCGACGATCCCCCGCGCGGCCAGATCTTCGGCCAGCGCGCCGCCCGGGCGGTCATGAGCCAGGGCCACGGTTGCCACTTTGGCCGCGCCATCGGTGGGACCAAGCAGGCGGATATCGTTGCGCCCCCGCAGATAGTCGAGCAGTGGGGCCAGGCGGGCCTGCTCTGCTGTCCGCTGTAAGGCCGCAACACGGCGGGCGCGCTCGGCCGGCGGGGCAGCGTCTGCGAAATGATGTGTGTCCAAAGCGTCGAGGTAATCGGCCATACCTGCCGACGCCGCCACTTGCGCGTGATCGGGCCCGGCGGGGGTAAAGCGTTTCACCGGGTCGGCGGCGTTGAAGTCATGGCCTTGGTTCGGCAAACGGTCGGCCAGCGCGCGGCGGATCACCATCACGCCTTGGTGCGGACCAAAGGTCTTGTAGCTTGAGAAAAGGTAGATATCGGCGCCAAGCGCTGCCACATCCGGCAGCCCATGCGGCGCCGCGCTGACGCCATCCACGCACGCCACCGCCCCGGCCGCGTGCACATCCGCCACCCAGTCCGCGACCGGGTTCATGATGCCAAGGATGTTGGAGCAATGCGGAAACGCCACCACCCGCACACGCTCGTCAAGCCGCGCCAAAAGGTCCGCCCGGTCCAGCATCCCGGTCTCTGGCTCAACCGGCCAAACCCGCACTTCGATCCCGCTTTCGGCCAGACGGCGCCAGGGGCCGGTGTTGGCCTCATGATCCTGGTCCGTCACGATGATGGCGTCGCCGGGGGAAAGTGCCCGGCGAAACGCCTGGGCCAGCACATAGGTGTTTTGGGTCGTGGAGGGACCGAAGGACAGCTCATCCGCGCCGACATTCAAAAGCGCGGCCAGCCGGGCGCGCGCACTGTCCATCTCGGCGCCGCCCGCCGCGGTCGGCGCCGCCGGACCGTAGGGCTGGATCTTGCGGGACGTGTAGAACCGGGTCAAACGCGCGATCACTTGCCCCGCGGTGTAAGAGCCCCCAGCATTCTCAAAATGTGCCCAACTGCGCAGCGGCTCGGCGTCGAAGGCCGGAAACTGCGCGCGGACAAAGGCGGTATCAAGCTCTGGCATTGGGTATTCCTGTCTGATGCGGCGCATCTTGGGGGCATGGTTGGCAAAAGGTTACGCGGGCTGCGCGCGGTTACCACTTGTTAACTTATATGCCATTCTATCCGGGAGTCGGTGGGAAATGGCGAGAAGGGTGGGAGCATGTTGACACGCGAGGCGGTCGAGCGGGATCCTGAGCTTTTGGATCGCCTTCTTCTTGAGCACAGAATTCTGGCCGAGATGGGCGAACACTGCCCCCTGAAGCTGGCGCTTTACGATGCCGAGGATCGTCTGCTGGCCTGGAACACGGGCTATGCCGAACTTCACCCAGAGGCGTTTGAGGCCCATCGCACTGCGGCCGAGCAGGGGACGCGGACGTACCGCCAGGTGAGCACGACAGAGGTCGCCAGCCGCAGCGCCGACCCCGATGCGCGCGTGGCAGAGATCGACGCGCTGATGGCAGCCCATGCCGCCGCCGACGGCACGGCAGTTGAGCGGGCGTATAGCCACGCGGGCTGTCTGCGGGTTGTGAAGGTGCGCTTGCCAAGTGGGGGCGTCGCAGGGTTTGCCATCGACATCAATGACTTGAAAGACCGAGAGCGGGAGCTTGCAGCCGCAAAGCGCACCGCGGAACGCGCCGAAACGCGCCTTGCGGCGGCGTTGGAGGCGGTGCCCGCCGCGCTTGGCCTTTTCGACGAAAACGACCAGCTGGTCTTCGGCAATTCGGCGTTTTTCGACGCCGCCTGTCTGGCCGAAATCTACGGCCCCGGCAGCGCGATGAGCGATCTTGCCCTCGCCGCCGCAGAAGCCGGGTGGGGCGAGGTTTTGGCCCAGCCGCCCGATCCCTCCACAGCGCGGGAGATGGGCCTGGCCGGCGGACGCTTTACGCGGATTGAGGCGACGCGCACGGCGGCGGGCGACCTGGTGGTCAGCGGCATCGACATCTCGGAATTCAAGGCCCAGGCCGAGCGTCTGAAGGCCCAAGCGGCACGGCTTGAGGCCGTCGGGCGAGAGCTTCATTGGCAGGCCCATCACGACGCGCTGACAGGGCTGCCCAACCGCCGCTATTTTGATCGCACCATCGAAGACATGGCGCGCAACGCCGCGGCCGCGGGCCGCGCGCTGGCGCTGATGCATCTCGACCTCGACAGGTTCAAACCGATCAACGACAGTCTCGGCCATGCCGCGGGCGACGTGATCTTGGGCCATGTCGCTGGGATCCTGCAGGATTTTCGCGGCGATGGCGATTTTGCCGCGCGCATCGGCGGGGATGAGTTCGCCATCCTCAGAATTGGCGGCGACCCCGCTTCGATGACGCGGCTGGCCGATGTGCTGATCGCTGCGGTGTCGCGGCCTGTGGATGTGGCCGGCGCGCGCTGTGATGTCGGGATCAGCGCTGGCATCGCCTTTGCGGCCCCCGGCGCCTCCACCGACGGGCTGCGCCAGCGCGCCGATGCCGCACTTTACCGCGCAAAAGGCACGGGCCGCCAGCGCGTCGCGCTTGATGTCTCGCCGCCCGCGTTGAAGAGCGCGTAACACGCGCGCGGGGCCGGGCTGCGGAAAATCGCGACAAAGGCGCAGATTCCGATTCAAACCTGCGACACTCTGCACTAGGGTCCGCCCGATGAGTGACGAACCGATCATAAAATTCGT
>CALCPC010000689.1 GCA_937900975.1 uncultured Paracoccaceae bacterium | reverse complement strand
ACCGAGTTTTCGGCCCACGCCCCGCGGATCGAAACCATGACCGTGCCCACCGACAAGATCCGCGAAGTGATCGGCTCGGGCGGCAAGGTGATCCGCGAGATCGTCGAGGTCTCCGGCGCCAAGGTCGACATCAACGACGACGGCGTGATCAAGATCGCTTCGCCCAACGCCGAGGCCATCGAAAAGGCCCGCTCGATGATCCACGGCATCGTGGCAGCGCCCGAGGTCGGCCAGATCTACACCGGCAAAGTCGTCAAGATCATGGATTTCGGTGCCTTCGTGAATTTCTTTGGCAAACGCGACGGTCTTGTCCATGTCAGCCAAATGTCCACCGAACGCGTCGGCCATCCCAAGGACGTGGTGCAGGAAGGGCAGGATGTGAAGGTCAAGCTGATGGGCTTCGACGATCGCGGCAAGGTCCGGCTCAGCATGAAGGTGGTCGACCAGTCGACCGGCCAGGAGATCACGGAAGAGGCGTAAGCCACGCCGCCGGCGGTTTCGCGGCGATGCGCGCCACAAGGGTTCGCCCGCTGCGAAAATCGCCTTAGATTAGCCATCGAACGCCGCGGACTCGGTCTGCGGCGTTTTTCGTCGGCGCCAGGAAGTCTCGCAATGCACCACAAACAGCGCTTGCCCCGCGTGCTTGCCATCGTGGCCGTCGCAGCCCTTGCCGCCTACCTTGTCCCGATGCTGCGGCCCGCGCCAACGACCGAGATCCCGAACCCCTTTCCCATCGACCGCACCACGCAGCTTTATCCCGTCCGCATCACAACGCTGCCCGCGCCGCTGGTGCGCGGCAACGGCGGCAGTTTAGAGGCGGTGGGCAACGATCTCTTCCTTCTGGTTCGCACCGGACAGCTTTACCATCGCCCCGAGGACGCAGACGCCTTCCGCCTGATCGACGTGCCTCCGCCCCTCGACATCGCGGCGCAAACGGCCATCCGCCCAAACCCGGCCTTCGGGGTCAAATCGCTTGCGATCACGGACAGCGACGACGGTTTGCGGATCTATGCGGCGCACACCTATCTGGATCAGGATCGGGCTTGCAACGGGCTTGCGCTTAGCCGTCTGGCTCTGCACTCCGCCGCTGGGGGCTTTGCGCCCCTTGGAACCTGGGATACGGTTTGGCGGTCCGCGCCCTGTATCCCGCAAACCGACAACGCGCTGCCCCTCGCGTCCGCGGGCGCGTTTCAGATCGACAGCGATGGCAGCATCGTTCTGTCGGTGGGCGATTTCGGTTTTGACGGGATCGACTACACTACCGACCTGCCGGTGGCCCAGGACCCGGCCAGCGACTATGGCAAAGTCGTGCGGATCGATCCCGAAACCGGCGCGGTGCGCCATCTTGCCCGCGGCGTGCGCAACAGCTCTGGCCTCGCCATCATGTCGGACGGGCGGATTTTTGAGGTCCATCACGGCTATCGCGGCGGCGATGAGTTGAACCTGGTGCGCGAGGGCGCCAATTACGGCTGGCCCTTCGTCACCTATGGCGCGCGCTACGCCACTTACGACTGGCCGCTTTCCGACACGCCCGGCCGGCATCCCGATTTCGTCAAACCCGTCTTCGCGTGGAGCCCGTCACCCGCCGTCAGCGCCTTGGCGGAGGCCGATGGGGCAGAGTTTCCGCTGTGGCAGGGCGATCTTCTGATGGGGTCGCTGAAGGCGCACACGCTTCACCGCATCGTCTTTGACGGCAATCGGGTCGTTTTGGTGGAACCGATTGAGATCGGCGCCCGGATCCGCGACATGACCGTGCTCGCCGACGGCCGCATCGCCATGCTGTTCGACGGGAGGCCCTATATCGGGGTGTTGGAACGCCGGCCAGAGGTCGCCCTCGCCGGCCCGACCGAGCCGCCGGACAGCCTGAAGCCCTGTGCCGTTTGTCATGCGCTTTACCCCAACCAGCCGGCGCTGGCGGCACCCCGGCTGGACAGTATTCTGAAACGGGCCATCGCCGACGGGCGCGGCTATCCCTACTCCCCCGCACTGCTCGCCCATCGGGGTGAGCGGTGGAGCGAGGCGCTTATGGCGGATTATCTGGCCGGCCGGTTTGCGCCCGGCACCTCGATGCCGTCCCAAGGGTTGAGCGCGGACGACATCCAAGCCGTGATCGACGCCCTCGCCGGCCGCGACAGCGGTTAGCGCCGCCGCCAAACCGCGCCCCACCCTAGTTTTGCGCCAGAGGGCGCGGTGCGGTGGCGCGCCGTACCGCCGGGGCATGTGGGATTGCTGTGCCCGTCGCACCCCCCGCGGGCAGGCATTACGCCACACCGGGCGCACCGCCTGCCGAGAGGTGTTTCAAACCCCCGCCGAAACGCATTATAACGGCACCGGGCAGAACGGGGGTTCCGAGGGGCATGCGCATCGGATTTGATTATGGCGGCACGAAGATCGCTGGCATCGCGCTCGACCAAAATGGCGCGACGCTCGCCCAAGGTCGGGTGCCGACGCCGCGTCATGATTATGATGGCGGGATCCGTGCGATCACCGCGCTGACCGCAGAGCTGGAGGCCGCGGCCGGGCGCCCCGCGCGCCAGATCGGGATCGGTGTGCCGGGCTCCGTCGACCGGCGCACGGGGCATGTGACGCTTGGCAATTCGGTCTGGCTTCATGGCCGCGACCTGCGCGGCGATCTGGCGACAGCGCTCGGGCGCCCCGTCGCCATCGCCAACGATGCCAACTGCTTTGCCCTGTCAGAGGCGGTCGACGGGGCCGGCGCCGGGGCAGAGGTTGTCTTCGGCGCGATCCTTGGCACCGGCGTTGGCGGCGGCATCGTTGTCAGGGGCATGCTTTTGGCAGGCGTCAACGCCAGCGGGGGGGAGTGGGGGCATATCACGCTGCCGGCGCCCGAGGATCATGCACGCCCCGGCCCGATCTGCAGCTGCGGCGTGCCGGGCCATACCGCGGCCTGGCTTTCGGGCCCCAGCCTTGCCGCCGATCACGCGCGCGTCAATGCGTTGTCCCCCGACACGGCCTTGTCGGCGCAGGAGGTCGCCGCGGCGATGGAGGCCGGCGACCCCGCCGCCACACAGAGCTTTGAGCGGTTCGAGAACCGTCTTGCCCGCGCGCTGGCCACCATCATCACGATCCTCGATCCCGACGTGATCGTTCTCGGCGGCGGGCTTTCCAATGTCAGCAGGCTTTACCGCACCGTCCCGCCGTTGATCGAACCGCTGGTCTTCGGCGACAAGTTTTACACGCAACTGGTCAAAAACCGTCACGGCGACAGCTCTGGCGTGCGCGGCGCCGCCTGGCTGGAGCCGCCGCAAACGGATCCTTAAAGCGCGTCGTGAAAGATCTGGATCCCGTGCCGCTGCCGGAAATCAAGGATGTCAACGCGCCCTGCGATGCGGTGTTCCCCGAGCCGCTTTGGGCCAGGCGCCGGATCAGAACGGCGCAGGCACAGTCCAGCGCACCGGCGCACCGCCTTCGGGGTGCCGAAAGCCCAAGGTTTCGGCATGGAGCATCAGCCGCGGCGCCGCTGTCAGCGCGGGCCCCGTCGCATAGAACCGATCGCCGAGGATCGGGTGGCCGATCGCGTTGAGATGCACCCGCAATTGGTGAGAGCGTCCGGTCACCGGCGTCAGGCGAAGCCGGGCGCCCGCAGGCGCCACGCCAAGCCGCTGCCAATGCGTGGTGGCCGCGCGCCCATGGGTAGGACACACTTTTTGCAGCGGTCTGTTGGGCCAGTCGGTGATCAGCGGCAAATCGATCTGGCCCGCCGCCGCATCGGGCACGCCCCAAACATGCGCCGCGTAGATCTTGGTCGTTTGGCGCCGCTCGAACTGCCAATTGAGATGGCGCTGAGCCACCCGTGTGCGGGCAAAGACCATG
The DNA here is from genome assembly GCA_937900975.1 of uncultured Paracoccaceae bacterium. GTDB lineage: Bacteria > Pseudomonadota > Alphaproteobacteria > Rhodobacterales > Rhodobacteraceae > Algicella. Next base: position 3,356 of record CALCPC010000689.1, on the reverse strand, counting down.
ATGCCGGATGTGTCCATGTCCAGCCGATGGATCAAAAGCGCCTCGGGAAAGGCCGCGCGCACCCGCGCTTCGAGGCAATCGCCAAGCCCGGGCGCCTTGCCAGGAACAGTTAACAGTCCGGCAGGTTTGTCGACCAGGACCAGCGCCGGATCGACATGGATCAGGGACAGCGGCGCTTGCGGCGGTGCGTAAGGGGCGCCCGAGGGCAGCAGGCCCCCCACCCTCACACGGCCCTAATCCGCGTAATGGACAGTGACCGGCACCGGCCCGTCAAGCACCGCACGCACCGGTGCTGTCTCGGCCGAGGGCGCCTCCAACGCCGCGGCCAGCGCCATCTGTTTCTCAACGCCTGTGATCAGAATATGCAGGCTGCCGGCGCTCCGCAGGACAGGCGCTGTCAGTGTCAGCCGCGGCTCTGGCGCGCCCGGCGCGCGCATCGGCAACAGCGGCGGCGCCGCTGCGCCCAACGCCTCGGCCAATCGGTCGGCGCCCGGGAAAAGGGAGGCCGTGTGCATATCCGCCCCCATCCCCAGCACGCAAACGTCGAGCGGCAGCGCCGCCGCGACACCCGCCGTCAGCGACGCCAGCACATCCTCTGGTGCCGCGGCCTCGGCAAAAAAGGGGATCGCCGTGGCGCCGGCGGCCGCGTTCTGCAGCAAGGTTTCACGCAAAAGACGGGTGTTGGAGCGGGGAGAGTTTTCGGGCACGAACCGCTCATCCGTCAGCATCACCGAAATCCGCGCCCAATCGAGCGGCGCCAGCGACAGCCCGGCCAAAAACGGCCCCGGCGTCGTGCCGCCCGGCACAGCCAGCGTTGCGCGACCGCGCGCGGCCAGCGCGGCCTCCAACTCCCCCGTGACGATCTCTGTCAGATCGAGCGCCAACGCGTCGCGGCTTTCATAATGCAAGATCGCTGGGATCATCCGCGCCCTACCCTTCTTGGCGGGCGTCTAGCGATAGAGATACGACCGGCCCGATGGCTCAAAGAGATGGATCTTTTCGGGTGCCGCCGTCAAGCGCAGCCGCTGGCCGCGCGCATAGGTTTGGATGCCCGGCAGCTTTGCGACCACACCCTCGCCCTCCCCTTCGGGCTTGAAGTAGAGCAGTGTCGTCTCGCCCAACGCCTCCACAATGGCAACCTCACCGTCAAAGAGCGCGTCCGCCCCCTCTGCCACGCGCAGATCTTCGGGCCGCACGCCGATGCTGACGGCGCCGCCGTTATCGCCCGCGACGCTGGGGATCGCCGCCGTCGCCCGGCCACCGCCGGCGGTTTCAACACCGGTTTCGGCCCCCGTTGTTGCCACCGTCCCCTCAAGAATGTTCATCGAGGGGGAGCCGATGAACCGCGCAACGAAGGTGTTGGCCGGCCGCTCATAAAGCTCCAGCGGCGCGCCCACCTGCTCAATATCGCCGCCATGCAAAACCACGATGCGGCTGGCCAGCGTCATCGCCTCCACCTGGTCATGGGTGACATAGATCATCGTGCTTTGCGGCATCTGGTCTTTCAGTTGCGCAATCTCGATCCGCGTTGCGACCCGCAACGCCGCGTCGAGGTTCGACAAGGGCTCGTCGAACAAGAACACCTTGGGGTCGCGCACGATGGAGCGCCCGATCGCAACCCGCTGTCGCTGCCCGCCGGACAGCGCCTTCGGCAAGCGGTCGAGCAAATGATCGAGTTGCAGGATCTTGGCCGCGGCGTTCACCGCCTCGTCGATTTCGGCCTTCGACTTTTTGGCGATGCGCATCCCAAAGGCCATGTTGTCGAAAACGGTCATATGCGGGTACAGCGCGTAGGTCTGAAACACCATCGCGATGCCGCGCTGCGCGGGCGGGGTCTCGTTCATCCGCGCCCCGTCGATCTTCAACTCGCCGCCTGTGATCGCCTCAAGCCCCGCGATCATCCGCAAAAGCGTGGACTTACCGCAGCCCGACGGGCCGACGAAAACCACAAGCTCGCCCTGCTCGATGTTGAGGTTGATGTTGCGCAACACCTCCACATCGCCATAGGACTTGCTGACATTCTCAAGATCCACCGCGGCCATTGGCCCCTCCCGCTTTGTGTTATCCTTCCGCGAGACAGGCCTGCCAGGGCGGCAGCGTCACGCTTTGACCATCGCTTTCGGCTGCAAAACCCACCCCCGCAATCAACGCCCACTCCCCCTCGGGCAGGGCAATCTGGTGGGTGCGGTCCGAGAAGTTGAAGGCGCAGAAAATCGGCGCCTGCCCGTCTAACGCCCGAACGAAGGCGACGACATCGTCGGTCGCGTGCACGTCGTCGAGCGACCCCTTGCTCAGCACCGGGCGCATGCTGCGCAGCGCGAGAATATCGCGATACCAGTTCAAGAGGCTGCCCGCGTCGCTGTCCTGATTGCCGACCGCGCTTGGCAAATGCTCCCGCGCCATCGGCAGCCAGGGCTTGGCATCCGAAAACCCGCCATGCATGTTATCCATCGCCCAGGGCATCGGCGTCCGGCACCCGTCGCGGCCCTTGAACTTCGGCCAGAACGCCTTGCCGTAGGGGTCCTGAAGCTCCTCATAAGGCACGTAAGCCTCTGTCAGGCCAAGCTCTTCCCCCTGGTAAAGACAGACCGACCCGCGCAGACACAACAAAAACGCGGCATGCAGGCGGATGCCGGCGGGGTCAAGGTTCCACCGGCTCGCCATCCGCACGGTATCGTGGTTGGACAGCGCATAGCATTGCCACCCATCGGGCGCCGTTTTCTCGAACTCCCGCAGCACTTGCGCCGCGCGGTGCCCGGTGATCGGCTCAGGAGACAGGAAATCGAAGGCATAGCACATGTGCACCCGCCCCGAGCCGCGCGTGTAATCGGCGACAAGCTGCAGCCCGATCTGCGCATCGCCCACCTCACCCACCGACGCCGTGTCGGGGAACTGATCCAAAAGGGCGCGAAACCGCTCCAAAAAGGCCAGGTTTTCGGGCCGGTTCTTATCATAGAGGTGATCTTGATAGTTGTAGGGATTGACCTCTGGCGCGATGGAGGCATTGCGCGCCTCCTCGGGCAGCGCGGGATTGTCGCGCAACGCTTGGTCGTGGAAATAAAAGTTGATGGTGTCCAGCCGAAAACCGTCGACCCCCCGCTCAAGCCAAAACCGGGTAACGTCCAGCAATTGCTCCTGCACATCCGGGTTGTGGAAATTGAGGTCCGGTTGCTCTTTCAGGAAATTGTGGAGGTAGTATTGCCGCCGCTCCCCCTCCCACGTCCAGGCGGAGCCGCCGAAGATCGACAGCCAATTGGTGGGCGGCGTGCCGGCGGGCTTTGGATCGGCCCAAACATACCAGTCGGCGCGCGGGTTATCGCGGCGCGACCGGCTTTCCTTGAACCAGATGTGCTGGT
>CALCPC010000688.1 GCA_937900975.1 uncultured Paracoccaceae bacterium | reverse complement strand
AAAGACCCGGTCGTCGCCTGCCTTATCGCAACCGGGGGCACCCAAGACCCCTGTTTCGACGACCCAGAGGGCAGCATTGCCGCGGTCAAGGCGGGCACCTTCGCCGCCGAGGGGTTTCAGCCCGGATGGGCGATCTGGCCGCCGGTCCCCTACAGCTATCGCACCATCGACAAAAACCACGGCGGCCCCGCACCCGGCGCGCCCTCTGCCCGCCACTGGCTTGGCACCGACGACCAGACCCGCGATGTGGTCGCCCGCGTCATCTATGGCTTTCGCATCTCGGTCCTCTTTGCGTTGGTCGTGGCTTTTTTCGCCTCCGTTCTCGGCATCGCCGCCGGCGCGGTCCAGGGGTATTTCGGCGGCCTTCTCGACCTTTTGTTCCAACGCTTTATCGAGATCTGGGTGGCGATCCCGGCGCTTTATGTCATCATCATTATCGCCGCGATCATTCCGATGAACTTCACGATCCTGACCATGCTGATCATCCTTTTCTCCTGGACCGCGCTTGTCGGCGTCGTCCGAGCAGAGTTTCTGAGGGCGCGGAATTTTGAGTATGTCCGCGCCGCGCGCGCGCTCGGCGTGTCGGACACCCGCATCATGTTCCGCCACGTGCTGCCCAACGCAATGGTGGCCACGCTGACCTTCCTGCCCTTCATCATCACCGGCGCGATCGGCCAGCTTTCCGCGCTCGATTTCCTTGGCTTCGGCCTGCCGCCCTCCTACCCCTCGCTCGGCGAGCTTGCGCTCCAGGGCAAAAACAACATCACCTCCCCCTGGCTTGGCTTCACCGCTTTCTTCACGCTGGCCCTGATGCTGTCGCTTCTCGTCTTCATCTTCGAGGGCGTCCGCGACGCCTTCGATCCGCGAAAGACCTTTGCATGACCCCAGTGCTGCGCATCGACGACCTCAACATCCGCTTCCGCCAGGGCGATAAAGAAACCCACGCCGTCCGCGGGATCAGTTTTGAGGTCAATGCGGGTGAGACGGTGGCCATCGTCGGCGAAAGCGGCTCTGGCAAATCTGTCACCGCACTTTCGACCGTGCGCCTGGTCCCCGCCAGCGCTGCCCTGTCGGGCATCAGCTTCATTTTTCAGGAGCCGATGACCTCGCTCAATCCGCTCCACACCATCGAAAAACAGATCGCAGAAAGCCTTGCGCTTCACCAGGGCCTAAGCCGCAGCGCCGCCCGCCCCCGTATCCTGGAGCTTCTGAACAAGGTCGGCATCCGTGACGCCGAAAACCGGCTCGGCGCTTATCCCCACCAATTGTCCGGCGGCCAACGCCAGCGCGTGATGATCGCCATGGCGCTGGCCAACCGCCCGAAACTGCTGATCGCCGATGAGCCGACGACCGCGCTCGACGTGACCATCGAGGCGCAAATTCTAGAGCTGTTGGCAGAGCTTAAAGCGCGGGAGGGGATGGCGATGCTGTTCATCACCCATGACCTTGGCATCGTGCGCAAAATCGCCGACCGGGTCTGCGTGATGCAGCATGGACTGATCGTCGAACAGGGGCCGACCGCCGAGATCTTCGACGCGCCAAAGCACCCTTACACCCGCATGCTGCTCTCTGCCGTACCCTCCGGCGCGCCGGAGCCTGTGCCCGACGGCGCGGGTGAGGTTTTGTCGACCGACGCGCTCAGGATCTGGTTTCCCGTCCAGCGCGGGCTTTTGCGCCGCACCGTGGGCCATATCCAAGCCGTCAATGCCGCCAGCATCGCGCTGCGCGCGGGCGAAACCTTGGGCGTGGTTGGCGAATCGGGCTCGGGCAAAACCACGCTGGCACTCGCCGTGATGCGGCTGATCTCGTCGGAGGGGCCAATCCGGTTTGAGGGCCAGGATATCTCGGCCTGGGCCAACCGCGCGCTCCGTCCGCTGCGCTCTGACGTCCAGATCGTTTTCCAAGCCCCCTATGGCTCACTTTCGCCGCGGATGACTGTCGGCGCCATCGTCGGTGAGGGCTTGTCGGTGCACGGCACCGAAGACCCCGGCCCCGCCGTGGCCGCCGCGCTTCGCGAAGTCGGGCTCGACCCCGCGATGGCCGAGCGCTATCCGCATGAGTTCTCGGGCGGCCAGCGCCAGCGTATTGCGATTGCCCGCGCGATGGTGCTGAAACCGAAACTCCTGGTGCTGGATGAACCGCCCTCCGCGCTCGACATGACCGTGCAGGGCCAGATCGTGGCGCTGTTGCGCGACCTCCAGGCGCGCTACGGGCTGGCGTATCTTTTCATCAGCCACGATTTGCGCGTTGTCCGCGCCCTGTCGCACCGTGTGATGGTGATGAAGGACGGCGATGTGGTGGAGGAAGGCCCGGTCGAACAGATCTTCGACGCCCCGCAAACCGACTATACGCGCACACTCCTGGCCGCCGCGCTGGAAAAACGCGCGGCCGGTTGAAACCGGCACCGCAAAGGGCAAAGCCGCCGCGCGGGGCGACACCACACACGGGTCTCCGGCAAAGATCGCCAACCGCCCGCCCGATCCCAAGCCTGGAGCGTTTCGTAAAGTACCTCAGACACCAAGCACGCCTAGAAATCTTTGCTTTCAAACAGCGGTGTGTGGTCCAGGTTTTCCGCGAAACGGTGTAAGCAGAGCTGGCCGCAAAGCAGCCCGTCGCTCTTTACTAGGGTCTGAACCCAATTCGCTGTTTGCTTGATGCTCGGTTAAGTCTCTGATT
>CALCPC010000687.1 GCA_937900975.1 uncultured Paracoccaceae bacterium | reverse complement strand
CGATGTAAAGCCGGTCGGGAAAGGCGGCGGCCAGCCGGCCGAGCAGCGCCTCGGCGGGTGCCGCCTGGCCCGCGCGGAGAAGCCGGCCAAGGGGGCCATCCGCGCCGCCGGTCAGGCAGATCAGCCCGGTTGCATGCGCTTCGAGATCGGGCAGCGTCACATGCGGCGTGGCGGTGTCGGTGGCCAGATGCGCAGCACTGGTCAGCGCCATCAGATTGGCATAGCCCGTCTCCGACTGGGCCAGCAGAACCAGCGGCGCGGGCGGCTCTCCCGTTTCTCCGGGGCGCTGGGGCGGGGCATGGGCGATGTGGAGTGTGGCGCCCAGGATCGGCTGGATACCAGCGGCGGCCGCCTTTTCAGAGAATTCCAGCGCGCCGAAAAGGTTATCCGTGTCGGTGACGGCCACGGCGGGCATCCCGTGGTCGCGGCAGAGCGTGAGCAGGGTTTTAAAGTCGAGCGCCCCTTCAAGCAGCGAATAGGGGGAATGGGTGCGCAGATGTATGAATCGGGGTTCGGCCATACACGAGATATAGCAGGGGCTTGTGCGCTGACGTCAAGCATGTGAGCCGCTTTTCGGTCCCGGAGACGGCCCAAAAGGCTCGGGCGGCCGACGACCGGGGCTTAGGGCTTTTGCGCCAGCCCTGGCGCGCTGCTGCGTGGATGCGGGGCGCACCGCGGCAAACCCGTGGCGCTTGGCCGCGGGGGGGCTGATGTGTGGGGCAAAGGGGGGTCAGGGCCGGACCGGTGGGACAAAAGGCCCCGCGCCGTCTGCGCCGATGGCCGTGCGCGCATGGGATGTCCGGCGCAGGATCGCTGAACTTTACCCGCATCGTGGCGGGAGGGCGCAGTTGGCAGTTGGCCGCGCGGCGTGGAGGCTTTGGTGTGGATCGGGCACGCGGCTCGTGGCCCGTTGGGCGCGCCAAGGCAGGTGTGACGCCGGCGCCGCGGGACGTGCGTTGGTCGGCGGGCTTGGGGAGCGGCGGTCCCGCGGACGATTGACCGGCGCGGGTTCAACGTTTACGGTCTGTTCCTCCAGCCAAACCAGTGCAGGTCCCCCATGACGCGTTTTGCCGCCCCGATATCCGAGACGATTTGGGACATGAAGTATCGCTTCAAAACGCCAGACGGCGTGCCGGTGGATGGATCGGTGGAGGATACCTGGCGGCGGGTCGCGCGGGCGCTTGCCTCGGTCGAGGCCGAGCCCGCGCTTTGGGAACCCCGGTTTTACGCAGCACTTGAGGATTTTCGGTTTTTGCCTGCGGGGCGGATCCTGGCCGGGGCGGGGACGGCGCGGGCTGTGACGCTTTTCAATTGTTTTGTGATGGGCACGGTGCCCGACAGCATGAGCGGGATCTTCGATGCTTTGAAGGAAGCGGCGCTGACCATGCAGCAGGGCGGCGGGATCGGGTATGATTTCTCGACCATTCGCCCGAAGGGCGCGGCTGTCCACGGGGTCGGCGCCGACGCCTCTGGACCGCTGTCCTTTATGGACGTTTGGGACGCGATGTGCCGCACGATCATGTCGGCGGGATCGCGCCGCGGCGCGATGATGGCGGTGATGCGCAGCGGCCACCCCGAGATCGAGGGGTTTATCGCCGCCAAGCGCGACCCTGCGCGGCTGCGGATGTTCAACCTTAGCGTTTTGATCACCGATCCATTCATGGCGGCGGTCAAGGCGGACGCGCCGTGGGATCTGATGTTCGATGGCGCGGTCGTTCGCCAGGTTTCGGCCCGCGGGTTGTGGGAGCGGATCATGCAGGCCACGTATGATTATGCCGAGCCGGGTGTGATCTTTATCGACCGCGTCAACCAGGCCAACAACCTTAATTACTGCGAGACGATTGCGGCCACCAACCCCTGCGGTGAGCAGCCTTTGCCGCCTTATGGCGCCTGTCTTTTGGGCTCAATCAACCTTGCGCGGCTGGTCGAGGCGCCCTTTGGACCGGATGCGGCACTGGATACGGCGGCGCTGGAGGCGTTGGTTGGGGTGGCTGTGCGGATGATGGACAATGTGGTCGATGTCTCCCGCTTTCCTTTGCCGGAACAGGCGGCCGAGGCTGCGGCGAAGCGGCGGATCGGGCTTGGCATCACCGGGCTGGCCGATGCGCTGGCGCTGCTTGGCGTGCGCTATGGCTCAGAGGAAGCCGCGCGTCTGACATCGCGCTGGTTGCAGCAGATCGCCCGCGCGGCGTATCTGACCTCGGCGCGTTTGGCAGCCGAAAAGGGCGCGTTTGCGCTGTTCGACGCCGACGCCTATCTGGCGGGGCAGACGCTGCAGGCGATGGATGCGGAGGTGCGCGACGCGGTCGCGAAAGACGGGCTTCGAAACGCGCTTCTGACCTCGATCGCGCCAACGGGCACGATCAGTCTTTACGCCGGCAACGTGTCGTCGGGCATCGAGCCCGTGTTCGCCCATAGCTATACACGGAAAGTGCTGCAGCCCGACGGCACCCGCAGCGAGGAGGAGGTCGTCGATTACGCCGTGGCGTTATGGCAAAAGATGCACGGAAACGCGCCCTTGCCAGAGCATTTTGTCGACGCCCAGACCCTGACTCCGATGGAGCATGTTCGGATGCAGGCGGCGGCGCAAACTTGGGTCGACAGCTCTATCTCAAAAACCATCAATTGCCCCGCCGACATCGCGTTCGATGCAATCAAAGACGTCTACATTGCCGCCTGGGACCAGGGGAGCAAGGGCTGCACGCCATACCGCCCGAACGCTGTCACCGGCTCTGTCCTGTCGGTGGCGGAGCCTGAACCCGCGGCGGATGCGGCCGGCGATGTGATCTGGCTGGCCGAAAAGCTGGACCGGCCCGAAGCGTTGGAAGGGTCGACCTATAAGATCAAGTGGCCCGAGAGCAGCCATGCAATCTATATCACCGTCAACGACGTGCTCGTCGGCGGCCAGCGCCGACCCTTCGAGGTGTTTATCAATTCCAAGAACATGGAGCATTTTGCCTGGACGGTCGCGCTGACGCGGATGATTTCGGCGGTGTTTCGGCGTGGCGGCGACGTCAGCTTTGTGGTTGAGGAGCTGAAGGCCGTTTTCGACCCTCGCGGCGGCGCGTGGATGGGCGGGGCGTATGTGCCGTCGATGCTGGCGGCCATCGGTGGCGTGATCGAACAGCACATGATCGCCACCGGGTTCTTGGCGGGGCCAGGGCAGGGTGCGAAATCGGACCCCGGCGCCCGGGTTGCCGGCGCGGTCTGCCCCAGTTGCGGGCAGACGTCGCTGCTGATGGTCGAAGGGTGTTTGAGTTGCTTTAACTGCGGCTATTCGCGCTGCGGGTAGGGGTGTTGCATTGGCGCTGAAAAGGTGTCTCGACACGCAATTATCTGCCATTTTGGCTTAATTGCATTCCACTTTCACAGGCTATTTTGCCACGCTTCGCTAAGCCATTGAAAGTAATGAAGATCGATGCGAGCGGCGCCAGGCGGATCTGCTCGTATCGCCCTACCCCTTGTTCTCTTCGGTGGGCTTTATCTCCAGCTCGCCCGTTCCCTTAAGGTTACAAGGGTTCCGGAACCTATACTTCAATCAGCCTCGCCAATTCCGGGCGCGGCCCGATGCGCAAACGCGTTTTGCGCCCTGAAAGGAAGCCGCCATGACCCTCTCTCTATCGACGACGCGCCGAAGCGCTACGACGTCGAGGCACGGTGGAGGAAGTTCCTCAAACACATCCGCAAAGAGGCGCAGGACGCCGCCTTGGAGGCTAGTAGGATCACCGAAAACGAGGCGGTTGAGCCGCACGACCGCCTCGCCGAACCCAACCTCCTTGGGATCAAGCGTAGCGCTGCGGCTCTTGAAGCGGACCCAATCTTCGACCGGAATGTATCACCTCAGCGAAGAAATCTGTGCGAGGCTGACCCTTTTGCGTGACGGACTGCCTGTGACGCGGTTTTCGACTGAACACGAGGCGGACAACATTGCGGCGACACTTCATGCGGAGATACCCTGGATGGGCCAAGCGACCGAGGAGGTCTGGCGCGGCCTGCGCGCTTCCGCCCGTAACGGGCTTCCGGGCATCCGGTTTAGTCCGCTGGTGCTCACCGGGCCGCCAGGGATAGGCAAGAGCTTTTGGGCGCGTCGTCTTGCCTATCACCTCGTAATACCGACGACCAAGATCGACGCCACGGGGGAGCCAGCTTCGTTCTCCATTACAGCCTCTCAGCGCGGGTGGGGCAGCGCCCATGCAGGCAAGCTTGTCAACACCATCCTCGCCGCCCGGCACGCCGGTCCGATCGTCATCATCGACGAGATCGAGAAGGCGGACGAAATCCATTCCAATCGTGGCTCGCGGAACACGCTGACCGAAGCACTTCTGCCATTGCTAGAGAGGATGACGGCCGCGGCTTAGGAGTGCCCGCTCTTCCAAATCAAGATGGATATGTCATGGGTCAACTGGGTGATGACCGCGAGCAGCAGGCGTGGCTTGCCGGAGCCGTTCCAGAGCCGCTGTGTCGTGCTGGATCTGCCGGATATCACGACAGTGCAGCTCAGTGATTTCGCGCTCGCCGAGGCGAGGCAGCGAGATCTCTCTGACCCAGCTACCGAAGCCCTAGCCGACGTCTTTGAGACCGGCGCGATGGGGAACAACCGCCTGAGCCTGCGCACCGTCGCGCGGATTCTGGACCGGGCCGAGGCCCTGGCAAACCAACCGGTCCTGCATTGAGGAGTGTGCGGTGAACGACCTGACCATCCCGTTCAAGACGGGCAGGCTGGCCATAGTATCCGACCTGCATTTCGACGGCTACCAGCGTTACACTCTGGATCCGATCAAGACTTGGGGGATCGAGGATATCCTTTGGAACGTTGATGCCCTCATCTTGGAATGCGATTTTACCAACGGTCCCCCGCGGAACTGGGCGGATGTGTTTCAATGTCTGTCCGCTTTCGTGCCAGCGGATCGCATTTGAGCGTACCCCGGCAATCACGACTATTATCACGGTCAGCTCGAAGGCGATGCCTGGCTTGCAGAGGAAGCGGCAAAGGCGGGCGCCCATTTCGTGCAGAAACAGGTCTGCTGCATGGCGACACTCGTCTGCTCTGCTGCACGTTGTGGACGGATTTCTGCCTGACCCGAGCCCCGGCCGGCGCAATGCAGAGCGCGCACAGACAAATGCGGGACTATGACTTGATCAAGGCGCCGGACGGTCCGAAGGGCTACCTTAGAGCCGTGGTAACATTTCGCCCGCCACGGCGGAACTGGACCTGTCACGCTTTTGTGCCGCCCCAAGTGCTCGTTTAAGCCACCTTTCG
>CALCPC010000686.1 GCA_937900975.1 uncultured Paracoccaceae bacterium | reverse complement strand
GTCATCAAACCACCCCTTGCATCACTGTGACGCTGACCGCGAAAGCCTGCAACAAAATGTCCGCTTTTGGGTCGCTATGCGGCGACTTCGAGCGCGCCGGTCATCATGGCGACGGCGTCCGCCATCGAATGCTCCCCCGGTTTGATGACGGTCAACCGGCGGCCAAGACGGTGGATGTGGATCCGGTCGGCAACTTCGAACACATGCGGCATGTTGTGGCTGATCAGGATGATCGGGATGCCCCGGGCCTTCACGTCTTGGATCAGCTCCAACACCCGGCGGCTTTCTTTGACGCCCAGTGCGGCCGTCGGCTCATCGAGGATGATGACTTTGGAGCCGAAGGCGGCAGCGCGCGCCACGGCGACCCCCTGACGCTGCCCCCCCGACAGGGTCTCGACCGCCTGGTTGATGTTTTGGATCGTCGCAAGGCCCAACTCCGACAGCTTTTCGCGGGCGAATTTCTCCATTGCCGGTCGGTCGAGTTGAAAGAGGTACTTGCCCCGCCAGCCGGGAACGCGCAACTCTCGCCCCATAAACATATTGTCGGCGATGGACAGCGCCGGCGACATGGCAAGCTGTTGATACACCGTCTCGATCCCATGCTCTCGCGCATCGAGGGGGGACGAGAAATTCACCTGCCGCCCTTCTAGAAAAACGGTCCCGCTGTCGGGAATGACCGCACCAGACAGCGCCTTGATCAGCGTCGATTTGCCCGCGCCATTGTCGCCGCTCACGGCCAGGCTCTCGCCCGGGAAAAGCTGAAAGTCGCAATGGTCGAGCGCTGTGACGCGGCCATAGCGTTTGACCAGGGCTTTGGCTTCCAAAATGGGATCCATCAGACCGACACCTTTCTGATCCACTGGTCGACCGCAACCGCGCCGATGATCAGCACACCGATCAAAAGATAGGTCCACTGCGCGTCGGCGCCGAGCAGCCGCAGCCCCAGCGTAAAGACGCCGACGACAAGCGCGCCGAAAAGCGTGCCCATGATCGATCCGCGCCCGCCGAAAAGCGAGATGCCCCCGATCACCACGGCGGTGATGCTGTCGATGTTGCCAAGCTGGCCCGAGGTTGGCGAGACCGAGCCGATGCGCCCGATCAGGGCCCAGCCGGCGAAGGCGCAGATCAGGCCCGACAGCATGTAGACAGAGATCAGGACGCGGCTGACCTCCACCCCCGAAAGCGCGGCGGCGTCTGGGTCGTCGCCCACGGCATAGACGTGCCGGCCCCAGGCCGTGTGGCGCAGCACATAAGCAAGGACCAGCATTAAAAGCAGCATGAAGACGACGCCGATGGTCAGCCTGGCGCCGCCGATCTCGAACGTCGTGCCGAAGAATTGAAGAAACGGGGCGTTGGCCTCGATATCCTGGCTGCGGATGGTTTCGTTGGCAGAGTAAAGGAAGTTAGTGGCGAGGATGATCTGCCACATGCCAAGCGTGACGATAAAGGGTGGAAGCTTCACCTTGGCCACGAGCCAGCCGTTGATAAACCCGCAAAGCGTGCCGCAGGCAAGGCCGCAGGCGATAGAGATCGGCGCCGGGATCCCATAGCGGAAAGTGAATTGCCCCATCACCACCGAGGATAGGACCATAATCGCGCCGACCGACAGATCGATGCCGGCGGTCAGGATGACCAAGCTTTGCGCCGCCGCCAGGATGCCGACGATCTGGACCTGTTGCAGGATCAGCGTCAGCGCGAAGGGCGTGAAGAAGGTGGAGCTTTTCAAGACGCCGAAGACGGCGATTGAGATCAAGAGGACGATCAGCGGCACCAGCGCGGGGGTGGTGTGGAGCGTGTGCTGGATCCGGTGCACGATCCCTGTGCGCCGATCCTCGAACGCCGCAATGGTCTCGGGCGCGGATTTGAGCGCGTCTTCAAACCCCTCTTTCGTGTCCTGACGGTCAGCCATTGCGCCTTTCCCCTCCGATGGTTTGGGACCGGCGGCCGCGGCCGGCCGGTCCCGTCAGCGCGGGGTCAGCCCCAGCAGCGGTCCTTGCCCTCTTGGACCGAGATGGAGGGGACGCCCTCGGCGGGGGCGCCGGTGACAAGGGCGACGCCGGTGTCGAAAAAGTCCTTGCCCTCGGTCGGGGCGGGGATGGTGCCAGCGGCGGCAAAGGCTGCAATCGCCTCGATCCCAAGCGAGGCCATCAGCAGCGGATATTGCTGGCTGGTCGCGCCGATCACGCCGTCGGCGACGTTTTGGACGCCGGGACAGCCGCCATCGACCGACACGATTAAGACGTCGTTTTCGCGCCCGATGGCGCGCAGCGCCTCATAAGCGCCGGCGGCGGCGGGTTCGTTGATTGTGTAGACCACATTGATGAACGGGTCTTTGGCCAGAAGGTTCTCCATCGCCCGGCGGCCGCCCTCTTCGTTGCCCGCGGTGACGTCGTTGCCGACGATGCGCGGATCGGTCTCGTCCCCCCATTTTCCCGGATCGCCAAGGTCGATCCCGAAGCCCTGCAAAAAGCCCTGATCGCGCAAGACGCCAACGGTCGGCTGGCTGACCGACAGGTCGAGCATCCCGATTTTGGCGTCCGCCGCAGCGTCGCCAAGCGTTGCGGCGGCCCAGGCGCCGATCAGCTCACCCGCCAGAAAGTTGTCGGTGGCAAAGGTCGCGTCTGCGGCGTCGATGGGGTCGAGCGGCGTGTCGAGCGCGATGACCAGAAGACCCGCGTCGCGCGCCTGGCGCACGGAAGAGACGATTGAGGACGTATCCGAGGCCGTGATCAGGATGCCCTTCGCGCCATCGGCGATGCAGGTCTCGATCGCCTGCACTTGGGTTTCATGGTCGCCATCGATCTTGCCGGCGAAGGTTTTTAGCGCGATGCCCAACTCCCCAGCCTTGGCCGTCGCCCCTTCTTTCATCTTCACAAAAAACGGGTTGGTGTCCGTTTTGGTGATCAGGCAAGCCCCGATGCCGTGGCCATCGGCAAAAGCCCCCGTTGCGGCGACGGCAAAACCGGTCGCCAGCAGCAAACTGCGCAGTTTCATTGGATCATGATCCTCCCATGCACGGCCCGCCCTTTGGTGGGCGGGATCTCGCAGGGGCGAGGGAAGCGCACTCGCGGGGGGTTGTCAATTTGGCCGCCCCAGAAACTGCGCGGCCCGGACGCCTGCATCACAGCGCGGGCTGACCGGGACGCGCCGGGTCATCGCCGTCCCCGCCCCGGTCCGCTTTGCGCACCCAACGCGGTTTCAGGCGACCTCACTGCGTTGGATGCGGCGTTTGGTTCGGCGGCGGGTCGCAGCCGGTTTAGGACGGTGTCAGATCGACCGTCAGGAACCGCATTTGGCCGCGCTGGAGCACCTGCAGAAGGATCGCGTCGCGCCCCAGCCGGTCGGCAGTGGCCACCATGCCGGCAAGATCGCCCGGCGTCTGAAGCGGCGCCTGGTTGGCGCTGAGAAGGACATCGCCGCTGCCCAGCCCCGCGGCGGCGGCGGCGCCGTCGGGATCGACACGCTCGATCAAAAGACCGCCCGCGACGCCGAGCGACGACCGCTCCTCTGACGTGACGGGCCGGACGCCGAGCCCAAGCGCGGTGGTCTCAAGCGCGGGCTCGACCGGCGCGGTCATCGCGGCCTCCATCAGGCCGGGCGCGATGCGCAAGGTCTCGATCTCGCCGCTCCGCCAGATCTCCAAATCCACGCCTTCGCCGATTGCACTGTCGGCGACCGTCCGGGTCAGATCGCGGATCTCGGCAATCTCGGATCCAGCGAAGCTGAGGATCACGTCCCCGGCGCGCAGACCGGCGGCGGCGGCGGGGCTCTGGTCGGTCACTTCGGCCACCAGCGCGCCCGATGCCTCGTTCAAGCCAAGGCTTTCGGCGATCTCGGCGCTGACGGGTTGGATGCGGACGCCAATCCAGCCACGCTCCACCGTGCCATCATCGAGAAGATCCGCGACAATCGCGGCGGCCTGCTCGGACGGGATGGCAAAGCCAAGACCCACATTGCCGCCGGAGGGTGAGAAGATCATCGTGTTCACGCCGATCACGTCCCCGGCAAGATCCAGCAGCGGACCGCCGGAATTGCCCCGGTTAATCGCGGCATCGACTTGGAGATAGTCGTCGTAAGGGCCCGAACGCAGGGCGCGACCGCGCGCGGACACGATCCCCGCCGTGACCGTGCCGCCAAGGCCGAACGGGTTGCCGATGGCCACGGCCCAGTCGCCGACCTCGACGGCGTCGGATGTGCCCCAGGCAAGCGTCGGCAGATCCGAGGCTTCGATGCGCAAAACGGCAAGGTCGACTTTGTCGTCGCGGCCAATCAGCTCTGCCTCGAACTCACGGCCATCTTCCAGCCGGACTGTGATTTCCGCGGCACCTTCGACCACGTGGTTGTTGGTCACGATGATCCCGTCATCGGACAAGATAAAGCCAGAGCCAACGCCCTGTTGGCGCGGGGCGGGGCGGGTTTCGGGCACGCCAAAGCGCCGGTTGTCGGGCGCGAAGCGGCGGAAGAACTCATCCATCCCGTCGGGCATCCGGGGGGTTCGGGCGACCTGGGCGTCGGGGCGCGCCGTCATCACGGTGACGACGGCGGGACGGGCGGCTTTGACCAGGCTGGAAAACGAGGGCAGCGTTTCGGCGATCGGCGCCGATTGGGCCCAAAGCGGTGCGGCGGCGGCCGGCGACAGCGCAAGCGCTGCGGCCAGCGCCAGGGCACGGGGGGTTTTGGTGAGCATCGAGATCCTCTCCCGGGTTGCAGGTTGCAGGTTGCGATGCCGAAGAGGTAGCGCCGACCTCTGACCAGCGCCTTACGCCTGGATTAAACATCGTCCATGTTTCGGCGCGCGGGACCCGCCCCTTGCGCGCGGCGCCGCGCGATCCCCAAATAGCTGGGCGAAGGGCGCACTGGGGTTGGAGCGGTGGCGTCGGCTTAAGGGGGGTCGGGATGCGGGTTCTTGTCGTAGAAGACGATCAGGAGACAGCGGCCTACATCGCCAAGGCGCTGGGCGAATGCGGGCATGTCTGCGATTTGGCCGCGACCGGGACCGAGGGGGTGG
>CALCPC010000685.1 GCA_937900975.1 uncultured Paracoccaceae bacterium | reverse complement strand
GTTGCGGCGGGTTTGATCATCCTATCGCTTGGCGGGCTGCCCAACCAGGAAAGCGCGAAACGCGCGGTTTGGTACGGCATCGTCGGCATGGCCATCGCGGTCGTGGCCACGCTGGCCGGCCCCGGCCAGGGCCTTGCCACCGTCTCGCTGGTTTTGATCGCGCTTGGCGCCGCGGTTGGCTATCAGCTGGCCACGCGCGTGCAGATGACCCAAATGCCAGAGCTTGTGGCGATCATGCACAGCCTTGTCGGTCTGGCCGCGGTTTTCGTGGGCTTCAACGCCGACATCATGATCAACGCGGTCGCGGCGCTTTACACAGATGCGGGCCAGGTGATGGGCGCGGTCGGGCCCGATGGTCTGACGGCCATCGGACTGCCGAAAGAGACCTATGACGGCCTGTCCGCCTTTGGCCAGTTGATCGCCAAGAAAACCAGCGTCGAGATTACGATCCTGCAGGTTGAGCTTGTTCTCGGCGTCTGGATCGGGGCCGTGACCTTCACAGGCTCTGTGATCGCTTATGGCAAGCTTGCGGGCAAAGTGAATTCCGCCGCGAAACAGCTTCCGGGCGGGCATATGCTCAACGCGGCGGCGGCGGGGGGATCGCTGATCCTGATGCTGATGTATCTCGGCGGCTCGGGCTCCTGGACGCTGATCCTGCTGACGCTGCTTGCGCTTTTCATCGGCTATCACTTGATTATGGGTATCGGCGGCGCCGACATGCCCGTCGTCGTGTCGATGCTCAACAGCTATTCCGGCTGGGCGGCGGCGGCGATCGGCTTTTCCCTTGGCAACGATCTTCTGATCGTAGTGGGCGCGCTCGTCGGCTCCTCCGGCGCGATCCTGTCTTACATCATGTGCAAGGCGATGAACCGCAGCTTTGTCAGCGTGATCCTTGGTGGCTGGGGCGGCGCGTCGAGTGAGCAGATGGCCGTCGAGGGCGAGAAAATCGCCATCGACGCCGATGGCGTCGCAACCGCGCTGGAAGAAGCCGACAGCGTCATCATCATCCCAGGCTACGGGATGGCCGTCGCCCAAGCCCAGCAATCGGTCAGTGAGCTGACCAAGCGGCTGCGCGCCAAAGGCAAAACCGTGCGCTTTGCCATCCACCCCGTCGCGGGCCGTCTGCCGGGGCATATGAACGTGCTGCTGGCCGAGGCCAAAGTGCCTTACGACATTGTGCTGGAGATGGACGAGATCAACGAGGATTTCCCCGGCACCGATGTGTCGATCGTCATCGGCTCCAACGACATCGTCAACCCGGCGGCTCAGGACGACCCCGGCAGCCCCATCGCGGGCATGCCGGTGTTGGAGTGTTGGAAGTCCAAGCAGGTCTTCGTGTCCAAGCGCGGCGCCGGCACCGGCTATTCCGGGATCGAGAACCCGCTCTTTTTCAAGGACAATACGCGGATGTTCTACGGCGACGCCAAAAAATCGGTGGATGAGCTTCTCAGCCGTATTTCCTAACCTGCGCGGGGCATTGCGGCACAGGTCGCGATGCCCCCGATGGCGTCATGCCAGCCATGCGGCGCTGCGCCACCCGGCCTGTTGAACATGGGCCGACATCGCGGCTTTGCCCCAGCGCGACGGGCGCCGCTCTGCCCGGCGATTGCCGCCGTCCTTACGCGCGTCGCGGTCAGGGGGGCCGACCACCGCAAATGTCGCAGCCGCGCAGGTTCCGCGATCTCATTCGCAACAGAACCGCGCCCACCATGGGATCAAAGAGCGACTACGCGGTCCAGATTGCAGCGCGGCAGCAGGATGACCGCAGTGCGGAGCGGCAGACGGGCCGCGCCAAGGAACGCTTTGCCCAAAACCGGTGTGACCGCGCGCTGGGGCAGGTCCTACAAGCGTTGGGTGCAAATCCTGGGGTCGACAAGGCTGAAATCAAAGACTTCAGTGCGGTGTGCGATGTCTGCGGTATTTCACGAAACGCCATCGCCCGGGTCTGCGCGCGGTGCCGGGCTGGGCTTGCCCCGGCCGCTTTTCAATTGCGGGTCGCGACCTCTGGATTGATGACATGGCGCGGGGCGCCGGCAGCAAAGGCGTTGACCTGTTCAAAAATGTCCGTGAACTGAAGGTCGAACTCATCTTCGGTGACATAGCCGATATGGGGTGTCGGCAGCACGTTGGGATGGGTCAGCAGCGGGTGGTGCTGGTCGCAAAACGGCTCGGTGTCAAAAACGTCGACCGCGGCCAGGATCCGCCCCCGCGCAATCTCCGCCTCCAGCGCGCCGGCGGCGACAAGGCCCGCGCGGGACGTGTTGACGAACAGGCTGCGCGGCGCCATCGCGGCGAGGTCGTTGGCGGTTATGATGCCCAGCGTCTGGGGCTTCAGCCGAACATGAACGCTGACACAATCGGATTGTGCGAAAAACGCCTCTCGACTGGGCGCGATTTCAGCGCCCGCAGCACGCGCCCGCGCACGGCCCGCGTCAGACGCCCACCACCAAACCTCCATACCCAGCGCAGAGGCATAGGTGGCCACCGCCCCCGCGATCCGGCCATAGCCATAAAGCCCAAGCCGCCGACCGCGGAGCGTGCGCCCAACCCCCATTTGCCACGCACCGGCCCGCGCGGAGGCCACCTGCGCGGGAATCTGGCGAAAACTGGCCAGGATCAGCGCCAGCGTCAGTTCCGCCGCCGCGTAAGAGGGTGTGCCAGCATGCATGTTGGAGCACAGCATAACACCCCGCGCCGTGCAGGCCGCCACATCGATATGCGGGTAAACCGAGCGTTGGGAGATCAGCCGAAGGTTCGGCAGACGCGCAAGCAGATCGGCGGTGATCGCGGTCCGTTCGCGAAACAGGACCAGCGCCTCCGCCTCGGCCACCCGGGCGGCGAGCCTTTCGGGATCCGGCTCATGGTCGGTCCAAACCGTAACGTCATGGCCAGCCAGCAGGGCGTAGCAGGGCAGCGATCTGAGCGTATCGAACCAATCGTCCAGGATATGGACCTTCATACCCCGGCCCAAACGGCGCGCGGCACAAAAACGCTGCCGGCGGCCAGCTTGCGCGCCGTCCGCACCAACCCGGCCGAGCAAAGGTCGAAGTCCGCGCCGTCAAGCGTATAGTCGACCAGAACTTCAAGCTTGCCCATCGGATGCTCTAGCATCATCCGCACCGGCACAGCATTGGGCCGCGCCCTCAGACCTTCCCCCACCGTTCCGGGGCAAAGCAGGCAGGCCGATAGACATTGCGACCCGGTCACGGCCAGCGAGGGGTGGCAACTCCACGGCATGAAATAGCGGGTGAGCGCTGTGCCCCCGTCCTGGGCCTCGGCCAGAAGGCCGAATTTCGGCGTTACGGCGTTCGACACATCGCCAAGGCCCATGGCGGCGCCGGCGGCCCGTCGTATCGGCTCCATCCGGGCATAGAACCCGCGGTTCGCGTCAAGCTCTGCCGCTGTTTCAGCACCCGTCAGGCCAAAATCGGCGGCCCGCGCGATGACCATGGGCATCGCCACGTCAAGGCAGGTGACCGCGATCCCATCGAACGTGTCGATCCGATTGCCCGTGGGAAACATCGCGCCTGTGGCCCCGCCTGCCACATCCATGAAGAGAAGCTCGACCGGCGCCGCCTGGCCTGGCACGCCGTCGATGGCGACATCGCCGGAATAGGTGACGGCGCCGCCCGGCGTCTGAACCCGCGCCAAGACCCGGGCGCCGGTGTTGACGGCGCGGATGCGCACGTCTGTCACGCCGTCCTGGGGCGCCAGCAACCCCATCTCAAGCGCCGCCGGACCGACGCCCACAAGGATGTTGCCGCAGGTCGGTTTGAAGTCGACCTTGCGATCCTCGACGCTGACCTGCGCAAAGAAATAATCGATGTCGGCCCAGTCTTCCGCCGCCGGGGAAAGCATCGCGACCTTGGTCGTCACGGCGGCTCCCCCGCCGATCCCATCGATGTTCAGTGGGTGGCCAGAGCCCAGCATCGCGATCAGGACCGCCGCCAGCGCATCCCGATCCTCGGGAAGATCCGCGCGGTTCAGGT
>CALCPC010000684.1 GCA_937900975.1 uncultured Paracoccaceae bacterium | reverse complement strand
CGCTGCTGCGCGGGCAACGGGGCTGGCGGGACGGGGCGGTTGGTCCGGGGGGCGCCACGAAATGGGCGGGGGGGTCCGGGGCGGGACCGGGGGCGGCTTGGGACGGGCGGCACCGCGCACGGTTGGTTGGGCCTTGACCGCCGCGTCGCGGTCAGCGTGACCGACGGCGCCGCGCATGGCGTCCGGGGCCTTCAGCGACCGCAGGCCCCCAGCCGGCGGCGGGGAGAGACCCCTTGCGCGTGCGGCCCCAAGCCGCCCCCGCGGCGGCGTCAGCGCGGCGCGCGCGGGGTTTTGACTTAGGCCGCCGCGTGGCTTGCAAGCGTTCTGATCGTGCCCCGCGCGGTGGCAAGCGACGCGTTGGCGTCCACAACCATCCGGTCCGCCGTGACCACCTGCGCGCCGCTTATGCCAAGAAACGCCAAGACATGCACCAGATAGGGCGTCGTAAAATCCACCGCACCCGCGGCCGGTGTGCCGCCGGTCGTGACGACGACATAGCCGGTTTTGCCTGTCAAAAGCCCCTCGGGGCCCGTCTCGGTGTAGCGAAAGGTTTGGCCGGCGCGGGCCACCAGATCGATCCAGGATTTCAGCGCTGCGGGCACACCGAAATTGTACATGGGCGCCGCCAGGATCACGCGATCATGGGCGCGCAGTTCCGCAATCAACTCTTCCGAGACTTTGGTGGATGCGCCCTCCCGCCCGCCGAGAAAGTCGGCGTCAACGACGGGCAAGCCACCCGAGACATCGCGCAGCGTCACGGGCCCGCCAAGCGTCTCGGCCAGTTCCAGCGCCAATTTGCGAGACACAGACTGCGCGCCGGCCGCGCTGGCCGTGACGACAAGTGTGCTGTTGGACATCGGGATCTCCTTTTCAGACCATGCTGTCATGAAGAGGAGGTAATGAGCCCACGGCGGAAACAAACACTGATTCTAAGCAAGATCCGTTGCGAAAAAAGATACAATCAAGCCAGAAATTTGGGATCGAGACCCAGATCGACGCCGGGGAACACCACCCGCTCAATGTCCACTGAGGACAGGCCGTAAAGCCCGCGAAGCGCCCAACCGGCATAGCGCCGAAGATCGTTGGTGGGCATCAGATCGCGGTCGTTGAGCAGCGCGCGCTCCCCCAGCCCCGGCCAGGTGCCATGGACCCGCGCGGCGCGCAGCGTACCGCCCGCGATCACCATCGCACCGCCGGTGCCGTGATCGGTGCCGAGCGCGCCGTTCTGGCGCACGGTCCGCCCAAACTCCGTCATCGCGAGCACGGTGGTCCGCTGCCAGTTCGGTCCCAGCTTTTCCTTTAAGGTCGTCAGCGCCGTCGCCAGTTCCTTAAGCGGCCGCTCGATCACGCCCATCTGGCGGCGATGGGAATCCCAGCCGCCGATCGAGAATGCCGCGATCCTGGTGTCGCGGTTCAACCGCTCTGCCGCGAAGGCGGCCAAAGGCTCTGCCTTGCCGGCCCGCGCCGGCGACATGTCCGGGGCGTCGCGCTCGGCGGAAAGCTCCAGCGCCGTGTCGGCGGCGTTGGCGAACAGCGGATCCTCGGCGTAAATCTGTTCCAACAAAAGCTCCGCCTGCGCCGAGATGTCGAGATCCGCCTCCGGCGACCATGCCCCCACCGGGTTGTCGCCCGACAGGATCAACGGCGCGTGGCGGCCCACGGCAATGGCCGTGTCGGTACGGCTGCTGGGCACAAGGCTGAGCATCCGGTTGAGCCATCCATCGCGCCCGTTTGTCAGCGTCCCGTCGGGGTCGCCGCCGCCATTTTCAAGGAAATCCTGCCCGTCGAAATGGCTGCGCTTGCCGCGATAGGGCGTCGAGACCGCGTGAACGAACGACAATTCGCCCGCGCTCCAAAGCGGCATCAGATCGCCGGCGGCCTTATGCAGGGCGAAAAACCCATCAAGATCCGCCGCACCACCCGCCTCGCCCAGCTTGAAATCCGGGCGCAGCCGGGTCAGCGCCGGGTCGCCAAGGGGCTGGACCACGTCCAGCCCGTCCATGCCACCGCGCAAAACGATAACAACCAAACGGTTGTCGCCAGGCGCGGAGGCCAGCGTGACCGGCGTCAAAAGCGGGCTTGCAGCCGCCGAACATCCCGCCAAAAGCGTTTGGCCGAGAAGTCTTCGGCGCGTCATCGATCCATCCTTCATGTCTCGCTCCGTCCCGGTTATCGGCGATTGAACTCTGGAGAGGCCAGCACAAGCGCCAGCGCATCCTCACGCGTTTCGGCCCGGCGCACGGCCCGCTGCAGCGCGCGGGAGGCGACGCCCGGCAGCGTCCGGGCGAGGAACGCGGCGGGTTCAACCCCGTCGCCAAAGCGCGCGGCCATCATCTGCGCCCAAAGGATCCGCTCTGCCAGCCCTGGCGCGGTGATCCAATCCGCGGGGTCCTCCGACCAGCCGTCGGGGCCGGACGCCGACAAATAGGGTTGGCCCATCGCTGCCATCGGCCGCATCACCAGCCGCGTCAGAACCCGCGGCTCCAACTGGCGCAGCGTCTTATGGGGGATGCCATAGGCGCGAAACCCGGCGACGATGAACTCAAACGGCGTTTTGACCTTCTGAAATTCTCCCCGCCAGGCAGCGGGGTGATCAAGAAGCGCGGCATAAACCGGCATCAGCGCGCCGTGGTTTTCAAGATAGGCGCTGGCAACCTGGTCCAAATGCCCCGGGTTGGGCGGACCGCCGACGAAATGGGTGATCAGTTTACCGGCCAAGTGCGCGGCCGTCTCGGGCCGCAGCGCCAGGTCGCGAAGCGCCTTTTCAACCGTCCCGAGCGTGGCTTTGCCGCGCCCATAGCGGGTGCCAAGCACTGTCTCTGCCCCAGGCTCTGCCATCCGGGGGCGAAAGCGGAACCCGTCGGCGTCAAAGGTCATGCCGGTCAAAAGCTCGGCAAACTCACGGACGTCGGCCTGGGTGTAGGCGGCATCGACGCCAAGGGTGTGAAGCTCCAACACCTCGCGCGCCAGGTTCTCGTTCAAACCGCGCTTTTTCGCCTGCCCAGCCTCAGAGTTTGGGCCGACGGACATCGACTGATCGAGGTATTGAAGCATCGCGGGATGCGTGATGACCGCGCGCAGCATGGCGGGAAAACTGGTTGCGACGGTGGAGCGGATGGCGCCGTTGATCATGTCGGGGATCATCGTGCGCTCACGCAGCGACGGGCCCGAGACGCTGAAATGATCGGACCAGAACAGCACCAGGCGCTCCCGAAACGGCTGCGGCGACAGCATCGCAGCCTCGACCGACCATTTGATATCGGCAGCGATGGTTTTGCGCAGGGCGGAGACGGAGGATTTGTACATCTCCTCGGCGCCGGCTTCCTGTTTCCGCCGCGCCCGGCGGGCATCCTTGTTGTCTTGCACCAGCGTTGCACGCGTCGCGAAATCGGCGCGGCCGCCGACGGTCAGGTAGGGGTCGGTGCGGTCGAGGCTTGCCAGCAGCGCGGCCGCCCCGTCATGGGTCGGCGCGCCGGGCCGCAGCCCAAAGCCATACCGGATCTCGGCCATCACATGTCTTGGTATTGCCATGCCGCTCTCCCGTTGGATCCCGGTGTGTCTTACGCAGCCGGGCCGCGTTTCCGTCGCGGCGCCCGGTCTTTCTTTTCCTGTCCGCCGATATCGCATAGCTATGGACTGGATACGGTCGGGACAAGCTTATGGACAACGAACCTTACGGGCAGCTTATGGCGCATGCGCGCGACACACTGGCGCTGGGCCAGGTGGCCGCACTTCTTGCCTGGGATCAAGAGACGATGATGCCCCGGCAGGGGGCGCCCGCCCGGGCCGAACAGGTTGGCGCGCTCGAGGCAGCGATCCATGCGCGCGACTGCGACGCGCGGGTCGGTGATTGGTTGGCCGCACTGGCCGAGGCGGATCTGGCCCCCATGGCTCAGCGCAATGTGGCCTTGATCGGGCGGCGGCACCGGCGGGCGGTACGGGTGCCAGGGGCGCTGGCGGTGGCGCTGGCGGCCAAAACCTCCCGCGCGCAGGGTGTTTGGGCGGCGGCGCGGGCCGAGAACGACTTTGCAGCCTTTGCCCCGGCGCTGGCCGAGATCGTGGATCTAAAGCGGGAGGAGGCCGCTTGCCTGGCCCAGGACGGCGCGGCCTATGACGCGCTTCTTGACCAGTATGAACCGGGGATGACGGCGGCCCGTTTGACGACGCTTTTCGACGGGCTTGGCCAAGCGCTCGCCGCGCGCCGCGCCGAGATCGCGCCCCGAGCGGGGGGAGAGCCGCGCATTGCGGGCGTCTTTCCGGCCCAGAGGCAATCGGCCCTCGCGCCAGAGCTTGCGCGCGTTTTCGGCTATACGCTCGATGCCGGGCGGATCGACACGGCGGTGCACCCGTTTTGCAGCGGCGCCGGGCGCGATGTGCGTGTGACCACACGGATCGATGAGGCCGACCCGACCGGCAACATTTTTTCGCTGATCCACGAAATGGGGCACGCGGTCTATGAGCAATCAATCGACCCCGACCGGGCGCTGACCCCTGTCGGGACCTATGCCTCGATGGGCGTGCACGAAAGCCAGTCGCGGCTTTTCGAGAACCAGATCGGCCGCTCCCGCGCTTTTGCGGAATGGCTTTTCCCGGCGATGGAGGGGGCGTTGGGTCCGTTGGGTCCGAAAACGCCCGAGGGGCTTTGGCGGGCGCTCAACCGGGTTGAGCCGGGCTTTATCCGGACGGAGGCCGATGAGGTGCACTACAACCTCCACATCATCCTGCGCTTTGGGCTGGAACGCGATCTGATCGCGGGCGATCTTGCGGTGGCGGCGTTAGAGGACGCTTGGAACGCAAGCTATGCGGCGTTGTTCGGGCACCAGGTGCCGACGCCCGCGGAGGGCGTGTTGCAAGACGTGCACTGGTCGATCGGGGCGTTCGGCTATTTCCCGAGCTACACCATCGGCAATCTTTATGCGGCGGAGCTCTTTTCCGCGATGGAGAAGGCGATCCCAGATCTCGATGCCAAGATGGCGGCGGGCGACCTTGGCCCGGTGCGGGCTTGGCTCGCGCCACGCATCCATGCGCCGGGGGCGGAACGCGATCCCGAGGCTTTAATCGCCGCAGCGATTGGCCGACCGCCGGGAGAGGCGGCTTTGATCGACTATTTGCAGCGAAAGTTCCGCGGCCTTTATCCCGCGGACTGACCGACGGTCTAGGCGGCGTCTGCATTTAGCTGATCCACACCATTGCGCATGCGAGGTCGACGAATGCTTTGAATGAGCTGACGGTTTTCTCGCACCGCAGAGCGATCCGGCGGAAGCGTTTGATACGATTGAAGAAACACTCAACCGAATGCCGCTCTTTGTAGAGCAGCCAATCGATTGGCCGATCTTCTTTTCGGGTAGGGTTTCGCTTGATGTGTGCGGTTGCGTTCAGATCATCGGCGATGAAAGCGCGCAGATGATCCGCGTCATAGAGCAATTTCCGTTCACATTGGATCAGAAATCGCTGTCTCAAGATCAGCAG
>CALCPC010000683.1 GCA_937900975.1 uncultured Paracoccaceae bacterium | reverse complement strand
GGCGTCGTGTAGCACCCCAGAGTTCAGCTACAACGACCGCAGCGAGATAAAAATCACCAGATTGGGGCAATTTTGGGTTCGAATAGAACAATTTGGAAGGCGTTTAGCGCTGTTTTTGCGTTAACCCCGTTGTCGTATTTTTGCTCGACTCTGCGCCTATCTGATCACAGACCGATATTGCCGGGGGCCATGGGGATCCGTCTCTACAGCTTGAGCCGCGCGCAAAAGGCGCAGATCTTGCTGGCGCTCGATGGCGCGGCGATGGTCGCGGCGCTTTGGATCGCGCTGCAATTGCGCTTGGGCGAGGTTTGGCCCGCGCAGTATTGGCCGGACGGGTGGGGGCTGTTTGTCCTGATGCCGCTTGTCGGCATGGCGCTGTCGTGGTCGATGGGCATCCCCCACATCGTGCTTAGAAGCTTTGAGGGCAGCGCAATCATCCGTCTGGGCAAATTTGCCTTCGTGATGTCGGTGCTGTGCGCCGTTCTGAACACGGGCGCGGGGTTCGGTTTGCCGCGCTCCATTCCCGGGATTTGGGCGGCCGTTTTCTTGGGGTTGGCAGTTTTCAGCCGGCTCACGCTTCTCAGCATCATCGAGCGGGCCCAAAGGGTGGAGCGCAAACCGGTCGTGATTTACGGTGCGGGCGCCACCGGCCAACAGCTTATGGCGGCGCTTCGGCGGTCGGGGGATGTCAGGCCCGTCGCGTTCCTGGACGACAACTCGACGCTCGGCCGAGTCGAAGTCAGCGGGCTGCGGGTGTATCCCCCTGAAAAGCTTGGCGATCTTGTAAAAGCCCAGGGCGTTCGGGGCGTCATTCTTGCGATGCCCTCGGCGCCGATGGCGGCGCGGCGGCGCGTTCTCGACCGGCTTAAACCGTTCGATTTGGATGTGCAGACCCTGCCCTCTTTCGAAGAGATGCTCGACGGCCGTGCGCTCAGCGATCAGTTGCGTCCGGTGTCGCCGGATGCACTGCTTGGCCGCGACAGTGTCGATCTGGCGTCCCCTGCGGTTTCGGCGGCCTATACAGGGCGCACGGTTATGATCACCGGCGCCGGCGGATCGATCGGGTCAGAGCTTTGCCGCCAAGTGCTGGCGACCCGGCCCGCGCGGTTGGTGCTTTACGAAATCAGCGAATATGCGCTTTACGCCATCGATATGGAGCTTCGTGCCCGCGCCGAGGGTACGGAGGTGGTGGCGATCCTGGGGTCGGTCTGCGACGGCGATAGCGTCGCGCGGGCGCTGGCCGGCCAGGCCGTCGACATCGTACTTCATGCCGCCGCGTATAAACACGTGCCGCTGGTCGAAGATAACGCGCTGGAAGGCGCGCGGAACAATATCTTTGGGACCGCAACCTTGGTCGACGCCTGCGTGCGCCAAGGCGTCGAGCGGTTCATTCTGGTCTCAACCGACAAGGCCGTGCGCCCGACCAATGTGATGGGCGCGACCAAGCGGATGGCGGAACTTGTGGTGCAAGATCGCCAGACGCGCACCGCCAAGACGCGGCTGACAATGGTCCGGTTTGGGAACGTCCTTGGCTCTTCGGGTTCGGTGATCCCGCTTTTCCGCAGCCAGATCGAGGCGGGCGGGCCGATCACGCTGACCCATCCAGAGGTCACGCGCTACTTTATGACGATCCCCGAGGCTGCGCAGCTTGTCCTTTTGGCCGGGTCCTTTGCCGCGGGGGGTGAGGTTTTTGTGCTGGACATGGGGCGGCCGGTTTTGATCCGGGACCTTGCGCGAAGCCTGATCGAGCTTTCGGGCCGTACCGTTCGCGACGCCGCGAACCCCGATGGCGACATAGAAATTGCAGTGACAGGTTTGCGCCCGGGCGAAAAACTCTATGAGGAGCTTTTGATAGGCGACGATGTGATCGCAACGCCGCATCCAAAGATCATGCGCGCCGCCGAGGCGCATTTGACGGAGGTTGAGACAGCCGCGGCGTTGTCGGAACTCCGAGCGGCCATCGGTCAAAACAGCGCCGACGCGCTGCGCTTGACACTAGAGCGTCGGCTTGACGGGTATTCCCCCGCGGGCGACGCCGCGAAGCTTCCCGCCGAATAATCCAGATCGCGCCACGCCAGTGGAGAGCTCTCGGCGGACGTGGCTTAGAGGGGTGCACGGTCTGCGCTGGCGGGGCAGAACCGGCCTTGAACCCACGCTGGCAGGTGGCTTTTTGGCCGGCTCGGCTTTCCAAAAAAAAAGAGAGCGGACCGAAGGCCCGCTCTCCCAAAGTTTGGATCCGGGTGGGATCAGAAGGACATCGAGAAACCGAAGCCTGCGTTGATCACGTCGTCGCCCGTGATGTTCGAGGACGAGATAGCACCTTCGAGTGCCAGACCGCCACCGAGGTCGTATGCGGCAAACGCACCGAAGGATTCGTCTTCGCGGTCGCCGGTGTTAACCACGACGTTGGCACCGACAGAGATCGCACCAGCGGAGTACTTGATGGAGCCCTGGATGCTGTCGAAATCGCCACCAGCAGCCGGCTGCAGGTCGAAGATCTGGTAGGACGCTTTGACCGTGATCGAAGAGAAGCCGAGGCTCGCGCCGACGCCGATAACAGTGTGGTCGCCATCGCCGAGGCCCGAGACCGGATCGGTTTCGGTCTGCTGGTAAGCAAGACCAAAGCCAAGGTCGATGCCACCGAAGTCGCCTGCATAGCCGAGACCGGCGGACAGGATGTTGTCGATGCCAGCCCCGTTGCCTTGCTCGATCGACGCGGAGAGCGTCACGCCAGCGACCGTGTAGTCGTACCGCAGGATCGAGAGCGGATCGGAGATGCCGTCGAGAGCGCTGTCAAAGGCGTAGAAGTCAGCTTCGTCAGCCAGACCGCCGGTGTCGATGCCGATGGAGGCTTTGTCATAGGCGCTGTCGATGTCACCCAAGGTCAGGGTACCGAAAGCACCGGAGACGAAGACATTGAAGTCATCAATGTCGTCGCTGCCGGCGGTCGGACCGTTCTCAAGCTCGGTGTTGGCGCCGAAGGTGATGCCGCTGTCGGATGTGCCGGCAAAACCAATGTCGAGGCCGTAATCGCCGACCAGATCGATCCCATCGTTGATGGCGCCGTCTGCGTCGGTGTAGGTCACGCCGAGCTCAGCGTAGCCCGAAAAGCTGATGGCGGGGGTCTCGTGGCCGTCGGCGAAAGCCGCGCCAGCGGATCCCGCAGCAACCAGGGTGGTGGTTGCGAAGAGGACGTTGTTCATCGTTGTCCCTC
>CALCPC010000682.1 GCA_937900975.1 uncultured Paracoccaceae bacterium | reverse complement strand
GATCGAAAAGGGGATCGACGCGGTCTACCAGACCCTGGCGCTGGCCGATCACCTGGATCCCGCGGCCAATATGTTTTTGGGCAATGAGCTGACGCGGCGCATCCTTGGCGTCCAAGTGCTCGACAACGCCCGGATGCGCGCCGAGACGGAGCGTGTGCTGATGGAGCGCCTCGGCGTCCGGCTAAAGTCTTTGAGCGCGCCGACCGAGAGCCTTTCGGGCGGCCAGCGTCAGGCCGTGGCCATCGCGCGGGCGGTGTATCACGAGGGGCTGCGCGTTCTGGTGATGGACGAACCCACCGCGGCGCTTGGCCCGCAGGAAACCGCGCGCACGCTCAGCCTGATCAAAACGCTGAAATCCCAGGGGCTTGCCATCATCCTGATCAGCCACTCACTGGACGATGTTTTTGACGTGTCCGACCGCATCCACGTCCAACGCCGCGGACAATGCGCGGGCGTGGTGAACACCGCCGAAAGCACCACACAAGAAGTGCTGGGCCTGATCGTCGGCGCCAAGGAGGACGCATAATGGCCGTCACAGACACCCCGCCCCCGCTCAGCGATCGGCTAGAGCCCTATATCGCGATCATCGCGCCGCTTTCGATGATCCTGGCCATATTCATCTTTATGGCGATTGCAGAGCCGGTGCGATATTTCCGCGCCTCCAACCTCAACTTGATCCTGCTCGACGCTGCGCTTTACATGCCGATGGCGATGGCGATGACGTTTGTGATCACACAGCGGGGGATCGACCTCTCCATTGGCTCGATTGCTGCGCTGTCCGGGATCCTGATGGCATTCCTGATCAAGCAATACGGCTTTTCCGTCTACATCGCTGTCCCGATTGCGATCTTGCTGGGCGCCTTGATGGGGCTGATCAACGGGTTGATCATCACGCGGTTCAACGTGCCGGATCTGATCGGGACCCTGGCGATGGATCTGGTCTATCGCGGTTTTGCGCTTGTCCTGGCAAAGGGCCTGGTGCTGGCGCGGTTCCCCGATTTTCTGACCGACATCGGCCGCGGCCAGATCCCGGGCGTTGTCCCGATCCCGGTTCTGATCGGGACGGCCACGATGATCCTGGGCTACGTGTTGCTGCGCCGAACCTATTTTGGACGCTACACCGTCGCCATAGGCTCTAACCCCGAGGCGGCAGAGCTGACTGGGATCGCGGTCAACCGGCACAAGGTTTATGCCTATGTGTTGTGCGGGGCCTGCGCGGCCTTGGCCGGCGTGATGCTGACGGGCAAGCTGAATGCCATCCAGGCGACATCGGCCCCCTACTTCAATCTGCATGTGATCGCGGCCGTGGTCGTTGGGGGAACGTCGCTTTTCGGCGGTCGGGCCTCGATGCTCGGCTCGTTTGCGGGCGTGCTGCGGCTGAGCATGATGATCAACGCGCTGGTGACGCTTAGGATAGAGTTTTTCTGGCAATCGGTCGCCTCGGGCGTCGTGATCGTCAGCTCCGTCGCGCTCTATGCCTGGATCCAGAAAAAGGACCGGGACGGCGCGGGCGGCTGGCTGGCAGCGCTGCAATCGCCCGATGCCCAAAAAATGCTGCGCTTTAGCGCTGCGCTGATCGGGACGCTTATCGCGCTGCTGGCGCGGGGCGGACTGTTCGCCGGGGACCCCAACCCAAGCGGGTGACCGGCGCCAACACGGGCCGCGCCGGAAACAAGGCGCGGGTCCTTAACGATCGAACAGGGAAGGAACCTCCATTGAAACGTTTACTGACGACCGCCTTGGTCAGCACGCTTGCCACCGCCGCGCTGGCCGACGGGCACCTGCCGCTGAAGGAATTGCCGGATATCGGCGACCGCGACTACTGGGTTCCCGATGAGGTGAATGCCGATGGCAAGCTGCAGGCGATGCAGGATGTGGTGGGCGGCGCGGCTGTCCCCTACACCGGCACGCTGGATGCCCCGGTGCAGATCGCGCTGATCTATCCCTCGGCCGACACCTCCGATTTTTGGGCGCGCAACTACCTGGCCATGACCAAACGACTGGACCAACTGGGCATCGCCTATGAGACGACAGAGTTTGCGAGCCGGCAGATTGAGCACTCGCTCCAGTCGACCTATGCCAACCAGGTAGAGCAGGACGCGTACCTCTACGATTACGTGATCTTAGGTCCTTCCGAGCTTGCCAGCCTGTCTGACACTATTTCAAAACTTGCCGGCTTTGATGACTTCCGGACTTATGTTTGGGCGTTTCATACCCCGCTGAAATACCTCGACAACCAACCCGATGCCTGGTTCGATTTCTCGTCTGCCGCCGGGGCACTGACCATGTGCGACTATATGATTTCGCGCTTGGGCGAGGGCGTGACCATGGCGATGAACCGCGGCATTCCTGGCATCACCGACAACCAGCGCTCTGGCGATTTCAAGGCCTGTGTGGAGGAGAAGGCGGGCTGGACCACGGTGTATGAGCATTATGGAGAGTATCAGCGCGAAGGCGGGTTCGAGGGCACCTCACTGATCCTGCAGGCGTATCCTGAGGCCACGATCATCCACAATGCAAACACCGCAATGGCCATGGGCTCGGTCGAAGCGCAGATCGCACTTGGCAAGGAAAAGGAAATCTTTTCAACAGGCTGGGGTGGCACTGGGCTAGAGTTGGAGGCGATCCGGGCGGGGGAGCTTGATGCGACGCCGATGCGGATGGGCGACGATGTCGGCGCCGCAACGGCCGAAGCGATCAGGGCCGACCTTGAGGGCCGCGCCGATGAGCTGCCCTTTGTCTTCCTCGGTCGCATCACGGTCGCGCATGACCAAATGAGCGCCGCGGAAATCGACGGGTTGGAGCAAGAGGCATTCCGCTTCTCAGGCGTCGGCGCGTTGGAGCGATAAAGCGCCCGCACTCCGTGTCAAAACGAAGGCGCGTGCTGCATCATCGGCAAATCGCCGGTCTGCAACGCCGCGCGCCGGGTCGTTCTTGGCCAAGTGTGGACCGGGCCTAAAGCACCGCAAATGGGCCGCCCAGCGACAGTGTCGCTGGGCGGCCGATCCGCCGCAGCCGAGACACTCTGGCGGGACCCACCGCCGGGCGCACGACCGGCTAGACCGGGCCGGGAAACGCCTTTTTAAGTCTTGTTCACAGTGATAAATTTTCAGCTTTCGTTGGTTTTTTGGTTAAACAGGCAGCCCTCGACACAAGCCATTTGGGCTTGAAGCAAATGCGCGCGCCGATCCGTGGCGCTTCAGTTTCGGGCGCGCCACGCTGTCTTCGACCGGCGGCCAAAGGCCCGCCCAGGTCGGCGGATTTTTAACATCCGCGTTCCCGCAATATCAAGGCTTGCACCTGTTGAGCCCAGCGGGTCAGCCGTCTTTCTGGGCTGGTGCGCACAATGGCGAAACCCGGGCCGGTTTCACGTGTTGGCCCTTGGATCGGCGTCGCTTTGCCCAAGTACCAGGTGTCTTGCGGGGCGGTTTGGCTGCCTCGGTTTGGGTTGGTGACAATCGGGCCGCCAAAGGGGCTGATCATCGCCGTTTCTTCTATCCGGGCGACAGGCGCCTGGCCCAACGCGTCCCAACGCGCCGCGATACGCCGCGTCGGTGCGCCCGCCGCGCTGAACCAAAGCGGCGCCGCGCGGTCGATGCGCCGGCGCAAAGAGGCCGGCACGTACAGCGTTACGACATGCGCGTCCGAGACGATGATCGCCAACGGCTCCCGCGCGGTGACCCAGTCCCCGGCGGCCAGGCCGGGACCGACATCCCGGATCGTGCCGGCAATCGGGCTGGTCAAGGCAAGCGCCGCGGCCTCGGCATCGATCCGCGTCAAATTCGCGCTCAACTGCCGGATTTGGCCCCGCAGCCGGTCGATCAGCTCAAGATGGTTCGGGGAGAGTGCAGCCTGCGAAAGCTCTGCCTCAGCCAGGCGCAAATCAGAGATCGTGTTGGCCCGCTGCCGGTCAAGATCCGGCATAGCCACCGTCAACAGCGGGTCGCCCGGGTTGACGCGGTGCCCCTCCTTAAGGTGCAGCTCCTGAATTTGCCCCGGCCCGGGCGACTGGACCAAGCTTTCCTGCGCCGCGTGCAGCATCGCCGGCACCGCGACCCGCCCCGGCATCGGCACGAGAAGCCAGGCGCCAAGCGCACCCAACAAAAGAAGATAGATCGGACCACGCCACGACCGGAACGGTGTCAACACGCTGCCCCTCCAAGATCCAAGCTCTCGCAAAATGGGGCGCAGAATAAGCCACCAAATCTCAATGACAAAAAGCGCGAGCCCCAATGCCTTGAAAAAGAAGTGATATACGATCAATGCAATCGTTAAGAACAACACAAGGCGGTAGAGCCAAGTCAGGATCGCAAAGCTGACGAGAAACCACAAAAACCGTGGCGGGACCGTTTCGGGCGGCGGATCGCTGGTGCCGAGGATCGCAGTTTTAATCCGCCAGCGTGCCAGGGCGAAACTGCGGCTTTGCAGGTTTGGCACATCGAGCGCGTCGGACAAAAGGTAGTAGCCGTCAAAGCGCATGAACGGGTTGACGTTGATCGCAAGGGTCGAGATCCAGCCGATGCTGGCAAGGATATGCATCGACATCTTGAACCCGCCCTCGGGTGCAACGCTCCACAAGATTGAGGCGATCGCGGCGAGATACGTCTCAGCGATCAAGCCCCCCCCGTCGATCAGCAGGCGGTCGCGGCGCCGGCGCAGTTTCCACCCTTCCGTCGTGTCGGTCCAAAGCAGCGGCCAAAGCAGGATCAACGCCACCCCCATCGCCGGGACGGTGCAGCCAAAATGCTTAGCGGCCAGGCCGTGTCCGATCTCATGGCAGGCTTTTGCGGCCATCAGAATAATCGCCGTCAACAAAAGACCCACCTCGGTCGCGAGGAGGGAGAAATCGGCCAGAACCGCCGACAAATCGCGCAAGATAAGCTACGCGCCAAGCAGGCCCAAAAGGGGCAAAACGGCCAACATCGGCTTCGCCATCGGCTGCACGACACCGTGGAGCGCGGTCAAAAACCTGTCCGGTCGGACCAGGGGAATGCGGGTGAAAAAGTAGGATTTCACGACCCGAAAAAGCGGTCTGTCCCGCTTTGCCGCGACGGCCTGGACGAACGCTTTCGTCCGCTCTGGCGCCGGCGTATCCAGAAGGTGATTTTGGGCCAAAAACTGCTGAAAGCCGCCGATATCTTGTGCTTTTGGCGTTAAGGTTGTGGTGCGGGCGATGTCTTCGGCCAACCGCTCATCCGTCAGCGGCCGATCCCAGCGGCGCAGAACCTCCACCTGCAACCAGCCAAGCCGATGGAACCTGTGGCTTGGCGGATCGTGCAGGATCCAGCTTGGCGCGCCGTTCCAGGCGACCGGTCCCGGTCGCAACGCAAGGTCGGTGCGCAGCGGCGGGCGCAGGGCGCCCGTCACACCGCCAACCATTGCCGCAACTGGGCAAGCGGGCGACGCAGCATCTGCAGGATAAAGGGTTGTGGCGCCCCAAAAATCTTGGCCGTTCCGCGCGCGCCAAGCGGCAGGTCAGGCGGTGTTGCCCATGTGGCCTTGACGCGAAACGCGACGGTCTGAAAATCGGTCGGCGTCGCGCGATAACTGACAAAGCGCACCGTGGCGCGCAGCGGCTCTAGCGGAGCGGCGTCCGAGAAAAACCGGACCCGCGCGCCATCCTCAAACGGTATACGGTCATGGGCGGGCAGAAAAAGTTCCAGCTCCGTTTCTTGGGGGTCGGCGAGGCGCAGGATTTGCTCCCCCAACGCAACCGGCCGACCGGCCCAATCAAACCCGTCTTGGAACACGGCAATCCCGGCTTGACGGGCACGAAGCTCGGTCTTGGCAAGCTCTTCCGACAGGAAGCCGATGTTAAGCTCCGCGGTTCGAAGCCGCCCCTCTGCCGCTGCAACCGCCGCAATGGCCGCGGTGCTACCCAGTGCGTTCTGACGCGCTTGGCGCAGTTCCGTCTTGGCAAGCGCGCGGGCACTTTCGGCAAGCGCGCGTTGGCTTTCCAGCGCCCGGCGGTCAAAGGATACCAGAAGATCGCCGGGGCTGACGGCCTGGTTGGGGGAGACGTGGATCGTGTCCACCACCGCTTCAAGCGGCGCGCGGATCAAGGATGGCGCCTTCGCTATAACCTCCGCCGGTGCAAGAACGGAGTTCGGGACCGGCACGATCAGCCCAGCGGCGATGGCGGCCGCGATCACCAGGGGCAGCGGGCGCGGCAAGAACGGCCGATTGCTTGCCCCGCGCGGTTTTGCGGACAAAAGCGCGTGCGACAGGGCGTTGGCATAGCGCTCGACCAGGCCACGCTCTCCCTCCCTGAAGGGCTGGCCGCGCCACAGGATCAGCGCGCCAAAGCTGCGGCCGCGCGCATTTTTAAGCGGCTGGTAAAGCGCGTTTTGCGGCAGCGTGCCGCGCCAATCCGCGCGCAGCGTATCTCTTCCACCCGGGTCGGCGGCGGTGAAGACAACCGGGGCGTCGAGCGGGGCCTCTGTCCGCCACATCCGCACCAAACGCTCGATCAACAGCGGAATGGGCTTTGCACGGTCGACAAATGGCGTGTTCGAAAGGGCCGTCACGCGCCCGCGGGCGGGACGTCCGGGTGGGTGTTCCCACAGAGCCGCCTGGGTGAAGTGGACCAGTGGCTTAAGCTCATTGACGGCGATAAAGCGCACTTCCTGCCGGCTTGCCCAGCGGGTGCGTGCCTGTAGATCGAGGAGACCCGCAAGGGCGTAGAGCCGGGGGTCGAGCTTGGGCGCGACCGCGCTCGGCGGGGGATCCGTGGCGCCCGACGGGCGAGGCGCCGGGTCGGCGCGGACCCGGGCGCCCCGTCTCACGGCCGAACTGCGGCTTGATCGAGGAGAAGGGCGCGAAAATCGGCGACGCCGCTCATCCCCGCAACCAAGTTGTCGGTGCCGGGTGGAAGCGTTGCGAAAGCGGGGATCGTTTGGCTTACCGGGTCGATCTGGCCGCCGAACCGGTCCAGCGACGCCTCAAGGATGATGCCAAGCTCCTCAATTCGCACGGAAAATACCGTGCCTGTTTCAAGGACGGTCAGCCACCGCGCCGGCAAGATCATTTTCAGTTCCAGCCGCTCATTGTTCACCAGGCGAAACAAGGGCTGGCCGACGCCGACCGCGTAATGCGCCTTCACGGCAACATCGGCAAGGCGGCCGGCAAAGGGCGCTTGGATGCGACACTCTCCAACGCCGACCTCGGCGAGGGCGACGTTTGCCTCCGCCTCCGCGAGTTGGGAGGTTTTTAAACGCGCGGCGGTGCCGGATCCCGTGCCCAATCGCGCCGCGCGGGCGGACGCCTCCGCCTCGATCCCGCGGGTGGCGGCCAGGGCTTTGGCCTGTTTCAGTTCCGCTTCCGCGCGGTCGCACAGAAAAGCGAGGACCGTCGCCCCAGCCTCAACCCGGTCGCCTTCGCGGTAGGCCATTTCGGCGATCCGGCCGGCGGTTGGGCTGGTGAAAACGGCGTCTTCTATCGGAAGAACCTGGACCCGGGGTGCGAAGGCCAAGGCGGTGTCGACCGCATCCGGGACAAGGGGAACCGTTTGCGCGGCGGCCCGAACTGCGATGGCACCGACCACGAGGGCCAGAACGAACAACCTGCTGAACATCCAACCCCGTTGGTTTGACCGCGACAGGGTTTTCGGATGACAGCGCTTGGTTAAGGTATCCTTTAAGAGACGATTTTTTGCACCGGGCCGCCCTGAGCAGACCTGGTTTTTTAGAACAATTTCCGTTCACATTGGATCTGAAAACACGGCTTCAAGGTCAGCATGCCTCTGATCTTGAACGCGTTTTCTGACGAAGGCTGACTTGCTTTGAACGCAAGTTGCTCTCGCCAACGACACCGGTGCTGCGCCCCGCAAAA
The DNA here is from genome assembly GCA_937900975.1 of uncultured Paracoccaceae bacterium. Classification (GTDB taxonomy): domain Bacteria; phylum Pseudomonadota; class Alphaproteobacteria; order Rhodobacterales; family Rhodobacteraceae; genus Algicella. Next base: position 2,725 of record CALCPC010000682.1, on the reverse strand, counting down.
CGCACGCGCCAGTGGTGTTGCTGCGATGCCAAGCGGCAGACCGGCCGGGCTGTGGGGCAGGGCGCAGCAGCCTTTGCCGGTGCCGTCTGTCTTTAGGACCGAATGCCCGGGTCCCGTTGCGCGCCCGCTCAGGCTTTTGCAGCCTTTTCGGTTTCACATCAGGGGGATGCGCCCGAAAGCCCATCTTGCACAATCGCTCACGTGAAAGCCTCCGCCCGGAACCAGGCGGCGCCCTTTGGAAGGCGTCTTGCCGAAGCCCGGTCTTGGCGCCTTACGGCGGAGACGGTGGTGCCGCTGACGGCGTCTGCGGGTCCAAGATCTTGCGCTAGGGTCAATTGCCCGCGACGACCTGAGGTTCAATCGCCCTGATAACGTTGGACAATTTTCCATGGTTGATCGCATAACGCGCGTCGGTCACCATTTTGGTCGTGCTCGCAAGATCGACGAAGCTGTGGTCCGTGGGCACAAGATCGAGGCCAAGCGCGGTGAGAAGCTGCGCCAAGGCGACACGCGCGGCCACAAAGCCGTTTTCGCGCGCAAGCTCCCCCGCGATTGCCTGCGCGGAGCGCTGGATTCGCTCAAGCTCCGGCACGTCCTCGGCCGCGGCGCTTTGCTGCGTGATGCGCAGCAACTCTTGCTCAATCCCGTTTAACTTCTTGGCGGAGTTGAAGGTCTCGATGCTCGCCGTGTACTCCGTCACGCCAATTGAGACCTGCACCAACACGGCGGCGGTCAGTGCCAGACGTCTTGCCTCGGACAAGTCGACCTGCAATTCCGCCGCTTTGCTCGACCGCGGCCCGCGGAGCAGGTCGAAGAGGTTCCAGGTCGCCCGAACGCCAGCATCGGCCCATGAATTATAAAAAAGCAGCGAGTCCGTCGACGCGTTCACCGATGCAATGATCGACAAGCCCGGGAAAAGCTTCAAGATTTCCTGGTTAACCGTCTCTTTGCTGATGCGGCCCTGATACACCTCTTCCCGCACTTCGGGCCGGTGGACAAGGCTGTAAACCTGCAGGTCGCGCAAGGAGATGTTGATCGCGGGCAAGTGGCGGTGGCGCGGCGTGGCAAGGCGGAAGGCGGTTCCCGGCGGAAGATTGATGAGCGAGGCGAGCCGCGCCTTCGACACCGCAAGATCGGACTTCACCGACTTTAAGGAATTCACGATCTGCAGAAGGTTGCGCCGGAACTCCAACGTGGCGAGACGCGAGTCGAGCCCCTCCGCCTCCGTCCGCGCGGAGCGCTGCTCTGTCACCTCCGCCTCACGGATCAGACGGTCGATGCGGGGCAACAAATCTTGCGCGATCAGCGCTTCCCAATAGGCGGTCTCGATTTGTTGGTTCAGGTTGTTGATGACGCGGCGGCGCCGTTCCAACGCGATCAAAACGCGATCAGCCTGCTGCTTGGCCCGGTAGTAGCTCAAGCCAAAATCCAACACGTTCCAAGTGAAGGTCAGATCCGCGGTTCCAAGGTCGCGATCCTCGGAAAAACTGGGATCTTCCGAGACCTCGCCGGTGAAAAGCGTCTCACTCACGCTCGCGTTCGGGGTGGTTCGGATCGTGTAGCCGGCGTTGGCCGCAAGCGTCGGCAACATGTTGAGGTTTGCCACCGAAAGCTGCGCGCCCTGCAACGCTTGGTCCATGATCTGGACCTTGGCGTCGAGGTTGTAGAGCAGCCCACGGGCGATTGCCTCATCCAAGGTCAACGGCTTTGTCAGGGGCACCGCATCGGCGCTGATCCGCGCCACATCTGTGAAGGCGCGCTGCGTCTGCTCGCTTAACGACAGCGGGTTGGGCGCAATGGCACAACCGCCAAGAACAATGGCCAACGCCGCGACCTTCGCGGAACAAACCACATTGCGGAGTCCGAAACCACGCCGGGCGGACGACTTCTCCCGAGCCAAAACAAGCACACTGCGCCTCATTTTTTTCTGCTTTTGCGCGATTGTATAAAGAGTGACTTGCTTTTTACGAAAGCCCGCGAGTGGTTAATAATTGATTTACAAACTGCTGTGACCGCGACGACACGGCCGGAAAATGCCAAGACGCGCCTGGCCCGGCCGACGAACGGCCGGGCCGGGCCGCTAGAGGCTGCGCAGGAACCCAGTTGTCGCGCGCACTTCCGCCGCCCGGGTTTCAGACGCCAACTGGCGGTTCAGGTCCAGAGGCAAAAGCGGGGCGTCTGCCCCGTCCGGCGCGCCCAACTCCGCGAGCCATGCCGCGGTTTCTGCAGCGCGCTCAGCGGTTGCGGCCTCTTCTGGATCGTCGAGGATCTGGATGCTGAACGGCGCTTCCACGCTCGCCCCCTCATCATCGGACACGATGATGACAAGGTCGACCCGCGCGACCGAACCCTCCGGCGGCGTACCGCGAAAGGCCAATGTGGCGGCATCAAAGGACAGCCAACTCGGCGGCGGGGTGCCGTCGGGCGTGGACACCTCAAACGAGAGTGTCTTGCTCGGATCGCTGTGCCGGAACACATCTTTGGGCACGACGATGACATTGTCCTCGTCCTCGATCATAAGCTGATCCTCGACGGTGCCGGTCAAATAGATCTCAAGACCAAGCGCGCTTCGGAAGTCGGCATCCGTGACAAGGGTTTGCGTGGAACCGGCGGATAACGGCTCCAGTTCGGTCGTGCCGACCAGCAGCAGGTCGCCCGAAGAGAACGCGGCCCCGGGCGGTGCAGCGGGCGCTTCAGGTCGAAGCGCTTCCCGTTGAGGCTCGCG
>CALCPC010000681.1 GCA_937900975.1 uncultured Paracoccaceae bacterium | reverse complement strand
ATCTTTTAATCCTTGCGGGTCTGATGCTCTATGTAGCGCCCGTCCGGGAAATGTTCCAAGCGTGGAGAGGATAAACGATTATGGCTCGTATTGCTCAAGCCCTTAAGGGCGCAGCGCTCACGGATTTTGTATCGGCTTATTTCTTAGGGCTGAAATATTATTTCCGACCCAAAGCAACCGTAAATTATCCGTTCGAGCGGGGGCCCATCTCGCCCCGTTTTCGCGGAGAGCATGCCCTGCGACGGTATCCTAATGGGGAAGAACGCTGCATCGCGTGCAAACTGTGTGAGGCGATCTGCCCCGCGCAGGCCATCACCATCGACGCCGAACCGCGCGATGATGGCTCTCGGCGCACCACGCGCTATGATATCGACATGACAAAGTGCATTTATTGCGGGTTTTGTCTGGAGGCTTGTCCGGTCGATGCCATCGTCGAAGGCCCAAACTTTGAATTTGCGACCGAAACCCGGGCAGAGCTTTTCTACGACAAAGCCAAGCTTCTTGAAAATGGGGAGCGGTGGGAGGCGGAGATCGCACGCAACTAGGAATAGGACGCGCCATACCGATGACCCCCGCGCCCGATCCCGGCCCGTTGGAGGCCGGACGCACCCTGTCCGAAAAGCGGATGCCAGGTTTAGAGGCAGCGCTGGCCGCGCGTTATGACGCCTGGCTGCCCGGGTTTTCCGAATGGCAGATCAGCACGGTTTATGGCGGCATTTATGGCCGCGACGGGTTAGACGACAAAACCCGGCAGTTGGCGACCGTTGCCGCGCTGGCCGTGCTTGGCGGCCAGACCCGCCCGCAGTTGAAGATCCACGTCAAGGCCGCGCTTAGCGTCGGGGCCACCCCGCGTGAGATCAACGAAACGATCCTTCAAATGGTGCTTTACGGCGGGTTTCCCGCGATGATCAACGCGCTCAACGGCGCCATCGAAGTCTATGAACAAGAAGGGCTTACACCATGAGTTTTGCGGCTTTCTCTTTCTACCTTTTTGCCATCACGACATGCGTGGCCGGTGTCTTGGTGGTGGTGTCCCGCAATCCTGTCCACTCTGTCCTTTGGCTGATCTTGGCTTTTATCTCCTCCGCCGGGCTTTTTGTGCTGCTCGGCGCGGAATTCGTGGCGATGCTGCTGGTGATTGTCTATGTGGGCGCGGTTGCAGTGCTGTTTTTGTTCGTGGTCATGATGCTGGACGTCGATTTCGCGGAATTGTGGTGGGAGTTAAGCCGCTACACCCCGGTCGGCATGCTGATCGGCGGGATCATCTTGATGCAGCTTGGCTTGGCATTCGGCGACTTTGAGCTTTCGGAGGCGGCCCTGGCCTCCCGCGATGCGGTGGCGCCGGATCCGGCGGAGGTTCAGAACACCGCCGCGCTTGGCGCACTCATCTACACCAAATATGTGTTTCTTTTCCAGGCTGCGGGTCTCGTGCTGTTTGTCGCGATGGTCGGCGCCATCGTTCTCACACTGCGCCACCGCGAGAACGTCAAGCGCCAGGATATCCTGGCCCAGATCTACCGTGAGCCGGCAAAGGCGGTTGAGCTGCGGGATGTGAAACCGGGGCAGGGGCTCTGACCATGCGGGCGGCGACCCTTCTTTTGCTGATGGTGGCGGGAGCGGGGGCAGCCGAAACCCTGCCGGTCAAAACATATCCAAGGATCACCAGCTTCGCTGGCGACCGCACAACCGTGATCGCCGTCGACGGTCCGGCGCAATTCACGCTGATCTCAGCGCATAAGGAGGCGGGACGGCCCTGGGCCGATGCGCTTTTTGAGCGTCGGGACAATGCTGGGCGGATGCTGGTTGCACGGGCTTATGATTGTGCGGCTGCGACCTTCCGTTGGATGGGCGAGGCGGAGCGGTTCCGCGGCCTGAGCCTGTCGATCACGTCCATGGATCAAATCCGGGACCGACCACTTCTGCCCGGAACAGTTGAGTTCCGGCTGGCGCGCTATGTCTGCGCCTTGTAAAGGATAGCCATGGACGTCGCCCTTTCTCATTATCTGACCGTTGCCGCGATCCTGTTTGTCACGGGCATTTTCGGCATCTTCCTCAACCGTAAGAATGTGATCGTGATCCTGATGTCGATTGAGCTGATGCTGCTTGCCGTCAACATCAATTTCGTCGCGTTCTCGGCCTATCTGGGCGATCTTGCGGGACAGGTGTTCACGCTGTTCGTGCTCACCGTCGCTGCGGCGGAGGCGGCGATCGGCCTCGCCATCCTGGTGTGTTTCTTTCGCAATCGCGGATCGATCCGGGTTGAAGATGTCAACGTGATGAAGGGATAGCCGATGCCCACCATCATCGTCCTTGCGCCGCTTCTTGGCGCGCTAATCGCGGGGTTCGGCCACCGCGCGATGGGAGAGCGGCCCGCGATGGTCGCGGCGACCGGGCTGTTGCTTTTGGCGGCGTTTTTAAGCTGGATCGTGTTCTTCACCTTCGACGGGCCGCCGGAAAGCATTCCGGTCATGCGGTGGATCCATTCCGGCGCGATGGAGGTCGATTGGGCCATCCGGTTGGACCGTCTGACGGCGGTGATGCTGGTGGTGATCACCAGCGTCTCGGCGCTCGTCCACATCTACAGCTTCGGCTACATGGACCACGACGCGAATTTCAAGACGGGGGAGCGGTATAAGGCACGGTTCTTTGCCTATCTGTCGTTCTTTACCTTCGCGATGCTGACGCTGGTGACAGCCGACAATCTGGTACAGCTGTTCTTCGGGTGGGAGGGGGTCGGCGTCGCCTCCTACCTTTTGATCGGCTTTTATTTCCGCAAACCCTCCGCCGGGGGCGCCGCGATGAAGGCCTTTATCGTCAACCGGGTTGGCGATTTTGGGTTTGCGCTTGGCATTTTTGCCGTCTTCTATCTGGTCGACAGTGTGCAATTCGACGTGATTTTCGCCGCGGCCGAGGACCTGGGCGCCGCGACCTTCACCTTCGTTGGCTATGAGGTGAATGCCGCCGAGACGATTGCCATCCTGTTGTTTATCGGCGCGATGGGCAAATCGGCGCAGCTTTTGCTGCACACCTGGCTGCCCGATGCGATGGAGGGGCCGACGCCCGTCTCGGCGCTGATCCATGCCGCGACAATGGTGACGGCAGGTGTGTTTCTGGTCTGCCGGATGTCGCCGATCATGGAATATGCGCCCGGCGCACTGGCGATTGTGACGGTTGTGGGCGCGACCACGGCCATTTTTGCCGCGACGGTCGGCCTGGTCCAAAACGATATCAAGCGCGTGATCGCCTATTCGACCTGCAGTCAGCTGGGCTATATGTTCGCGGCAGCCGGCGTCGGGCTTTACCAGGCGGCGATGTTTCACCTTTTCACCCATGCGGCCTTCAAAGCGATGCTGTTTCTCGGCGCAGGTTCCGTCATCCACGCCATGCATCATGAGCAAGACATGCGGAACTATGGCGGGTTGCGGACCAAGATCCCGATCACCTTCTGGACCATGATGATCGGCACGCTGGCCATCACCGGCGTGGGCATCCCGCTGACGCATTTTGGCTTTGCGGGCTTTTTGTCCAAGGACGCGATCATCGAAGGGGTGTTCGCGGGCCACTCTACCTATGCCTTTATGATGCTGGTCCTCGCTGCGACGTTCACCAGCTTCTACTCCTGGCGGCTGATGTTTCTGACCTTTTACGGCGCACCCCGTGGCGATGCGCACACCCATGACGGCGCGCATGAAAGCCCGCGTGTCATGACCTGGCCGTTGCTGGTGCTGGCCGTGGGTTCGGTCCTTCTCGGCATGGTCTATTACGAAGATTTTGTCGGCTATCACGCAGAGGAGTTCTTCGGCGCGGCCATCTTCATGGGCCCCGACAACCATGTCCTGCACGACTTTCACGACGTGCCGAAATGGGTAAAAGCCTCCCCTTTCGCGGCCATGCTGATCGGATTTGGCGCGGCGTGGCTCTGCTATATCAAGCGGCCTGAGATCCCCGGCGTTTTTGTCCGCCGCAACCCCGGGCTTTACAAGTTCCTGCTCAACAAGTGGTATTTCGATGAGCTTTATCAGCTTATCTTCCTCCGCCCCGCGCAGTGGCTTGGCCTGTTTCTTTGGAAACGCGGCGATGGCGGAACGATTGATGCGGGGATCAACGGTCTTACGATGCGGCTGATCCCCTACCTAACCCGGCAGGCCGGGCGGGCGCAGTCGGGCTTTCTTTTCCACTATGCCTTTGCGATGTTCATCGGCCTTGCTGTGATCCTAACGCTGATGGTTTTCCGGGGCGGCGGTTGATGGACAACATTCTGTCACTGGTGACGTTCTTGCCGCTGATCGGCGCGGCGGTTCTGACGGTGTTTCTGCGCGGCGACGATCCGGCGGCGCAACTGAACGCCAAAAGACTGGCGCTGTTTGTGACCGGCGCGACCTTCCTAGCCTCGCTTGGGATCCTTGCGGGCTTCGACCCCGCGTTGTCTGAGTTTCAGAGGGTCGAGGAAGCGTCTTGGTTCGCCGGGCTGACCTTCTAGGTCGGCGGCGTCGTGTTCAGCGTGCTTTTCTTGATGCTGATTACCCTTCTGATGCCGCTGGTGATCGGCGCCTCCTGGGGCGTCAGCCATCGGGTCAAGGAGTATATGATCGCGTTTCTGGTGCTAGAGACGCTGATGATCGGCGTTTTCGTGGCGCTGGACTTGATCCTGTTCTACTTCTTCTTCGAGGCCAGCTTGATCCCGATGTTC
>CALCPC010000680.1 GCA_937900975.1 uncultured Paracoccaceae bacterium | reverse complement strand
TGGTCGGGCCGCTTCGCGCAAGGATGGTGAAGTAAAGGATATAGGCCATCGCGGTCGATAGGACGGCAAGCGCGACCAGCGCCGCGATCACACCCATCCCGGGCAGCGCCAGTCCCCAGGGCCGGTCGACCCACAGCGTCAGCGGCAAAATAAGCGCGGCAGAGGCCGTGACCTGCCCCGTCGCCACCATCAGCGGCGCCAGGCCCGCCCGGTGAAACCGCCGGCCATAGAGTGTGGCAAGCGCGTAGGATATCGCCGCGCCAAGGATCGCACCCTCCCCCGACAGATAGCCGCCCAGACCCGACAACGGCCCCCGAACCAGCAAACCCCCCCCCCCCGGGGCCGCGTCATGGGTTCCACCGCCAGTATTGCCGCTAAAAGCACCGTTAAAACCGGCGTCGTCGCGTTCTGTATCGCGGCTACGCCCGAGGCGATGCCGGTCTGACCCCAGACGATCAGCGCAAAGGGAATAGCGTTGTTCAGCGCCCCCATCATCGCGAACGCGCCCCAAACCTTGCCCGTGCGTGGCACTTTGAGCCCCAGGATCAGCACCGTTGCCCAGAGAACCAACGCGGCGAGCGCGACACGGACAAAAACGATAAAAAGCGGCGGCAGGGCCGTGACGGCGACGCCCACAAAGAAAAACGAGCCGCCCCAAAGAAGCGACAGGGAAAGCAAAAGCGCCCAATCGGTGGGGCCCATGGGTGATGTGCGTTGCATGCGGCGACCCTTAAGCGTTTCGGGAAAAGCCTGAACCACCCAACGCTGTCTAAAATCAAGGGTTTCAGGGCGTTATGGGGTGCTTGATGTCTCAGGCATTCCACGAACCGCTATAAGCCCGTCCACGGTCCGCCGCGACCCGGTTTTTGCGGCTTTTGCGGGTGGACCGGCGGCTTGGCATCCCAAAGAGCGCGCGGCCGGCGGATCGGACGCGCGCTCCGCGGCCGCGGTTGGCGGCCTTGTATTTTTGTCCCGTTCCGGCGCACACTCCCCCCCACGGCGCCCGGCGATCCGGATCTGCGCCGCGTGCAACCCACAGCCCGTCGAGGGTGCTCATGTTTCAAAGCTTTGCCACCCGCTCCTCCCCCGATCGGGGGGCGCTTCACCTGCCGCTGATCCGGCGCGAGATGGCCACGGCCGGCATCGATGCCTTCCTGATCCCCCGCGCCGATGCGCACCAGGGTGAGACTGTGGCGCCCGCGGATGAGCGGCTTTCTTGGGCAACCGGTTTTACCGGATCGGCGGGGCTTTGCGTCGTCACGGCCGATGCCGCCGCCCTTTTCATCGATGGGCGCTACACGCTGCAGGCGCGGTCCGAGACCGATGACACGCTGTTCGCCTATTGCGCGGTTCCGGGCGAAAAGCCCGCCGATTGGCTGGCGGCAAGGCTTCAGGCGGGCGCGACCGTTGGTTTTGACCCCTGGCTTCACACGCGGGACGAGATTGCGCGGCTTGAGACAGCGCTTGCCGCCCAGGACATCGCGATCACGCCGGTCGAAACCCCGCTCGCCCGCGCATGGGCAGACCGGCCATCGCCGCCGCTTGGCGCCATCGTGCCCTATGACGCAGCGTTGGCGGGCAAGACGCATGGCGAAAAATGCGCCGAGATCGCCGCCACGCTTCGCGACGCGGGGCTGTCGGCGGCGGTGCTGACGCTGCCCGAAAGCCTGGCCTGGCTTTTGAACATCCGGGGCAGCGATACAGCGCGTCTGCCCGCGCCGCACGGCTTTGCGATCCTGGCCGCCGATGCCAGTGTCCGGCTGTTTGTAGCCCCCGAAAAGCTGGACGCCGCGGCGCGGACCCATCTCGGCACCGCCGTGACGGTTGAGCCGCCGGCGGCCTTCGGCGCGGCGCTTGCGGGTTTGACGGGCAAGGTGGGCGTCGATCCCAAAACAGCGCCGCTTTGGGTGCGCGACAGGCTGGCGGAGGGATCGGCCGAGATCGTTTGGCAGCGCGACCCGACGGTTTTGCCAAAAGCGTGCAAAACCGCGGCAGAGCTTGCCGCCACCCGCAAAGCCCATCTCCGCGACGCGGGGGCGATGGCGGCGTTTCTGGCCTGGCTCGACACTGCGGGGCCATCGGGGGAAGAAACCGAAATCAGTGTGGTCAAAGCGCTGGAAGCGGCGCGCCGCTCCAGCAATGCGCTTCTTGATATCTCTTTCGAGACGATTTGCGGCGCTGGGCCCGATGGCGCCATCGTCCACTACCGCGTCAGCGAAGACACCGACAGGCCGGTGACGCCGGGCGACCTTCTTTTGGTCGACAGCGGCGGGCAGTACCGGGACGGGACGACGGACGTGACCCGCACCGTGGCGACGGGGCCGGTGCCCGAGGGGGCGGCGCGGGCTTTCACGCTGGTTCTGAAGGGCATGATCGCGATCAGCCGTGCGCGCTGGCCCGCGGGGTTGGCTGGGCGGGATCTCGATGCGCTGGCCCGCGCCGCGCTTTGGCAGGCGGGCTATGACTATGACCACGGCACCGGGCATGGCGTCGGCGTTTACCTCGGCGTTCACGAGGGGCCGCAATCGCTGTCCCGCCGCAGCCACGAACCGCTCTTGCCCGGGATGATCCTGTCCAACGAGCCGGGGTATTACCGCGAGGGCGCCTTTGGGATCCGGATCGAGAACCTGGTCGCGGTCACGCCGCCGGAAACGCCCGAAGGCGGCGATCGGGCGATGTTGGGGTTCGAGACGCTGACCCTCGTCCCCATCGACCGGCGGCTGATCCTGCGGGACCTCCTAACGGGGGAAGAGCGGGCTTGGCTCGACGCCTACCACGCCCGCGTGCTTGGCACCGTTGGCCCAACAGTGACAGAGCCTGTGTTCGGCTGGCTTTCGCGGGTGTGCGCCCCGCTTTGACACCTGGCCCCGCGCGCGCCACATAGCGGGGCCAACCCCCCCGTGACATGACTGTCACGATATCACGATAACCGGACAGCCGGAGGAGCGCTTATGATCAGCAAATCTATTACCATCGCCCGCGCTGAGGGCACCTGGGTTGTGCGCATCGCCGGCGCCGTGATCGGCGAAAGCACCGCCGCCCTGGTGTTGCATGAGGATAACCTCGAAGACGTCATTTATTTCCCGCGCGAAGATGTCGAGATGGCGTTTCTCGATCAAAGCGACCTGCGCACAACTTGCCCGGCGAAGGGCGAGGCGCAGTACTACACCGTGGTCGCGAAAAGCGGTCCGGTGGTGAACGCCGCTTGGTCGTATGAGACGCCGATTGAGGATGTCTCGCGGATCGCGGGGCACATCGCCTTTCACGCCAACGACATGGTGGCCGTCGAGCAGATTTAAGCCCTGACGCGGGCCCAGCGTTTCGTGAACCACTAAAGACTGCACACATCGCGCAACGCGTTGAAATCCCTGATTTCAGCCCGTGTTGTGGGACCCCGGTTTTTTCCCGAAACGTTTTAGGAGTGCTCCTCCCGCGCGGTTTCTTCCAGCGCGCGGTTATAGGCTTTTAGGGCGTCGATATGGAACAGCGCCCCAAGGATCGTCTCTTCCCCGTCAGCCGCGCGGACGACGGGTAAGAACGGCGTATCGGTCTGGTTGAACATCGGCAGCGCCCGTTCCAGCGTGGCGGTTTCGCTTAGGTACGCGCCCTGCGAGACCAGTTCCGCCGCCCGGGCGTCCGTTGGCGTCCCCTCTCCCCCATGAACGCGCATCAGCCGCCCGACAACCAGGGTTGCGGGCAGATACGCCTGCGGGCCCGCGGCAAGATGGACGCCCCGCCGCTCAATCTGGCTGAGAAAGAAGCTTCGGTCGACGATGCGCGCACAGAGCGCAGAAGAGATCGAGACGGAGACCATCACCGCGATCCCCGCCTGCCAATCGCCCGTCATCTCAAAAACGATCAAAGTGGAGGAGATCGGCGCGCCCAAAACCGCCGCTGCACCCGCGCCCATCCCGGCCAGCGCGTACAGCCCGACGGTGCCGGAAACCGAGGGGAAGACGGCCGTCGCGACATAGCCGAAGGCGAGGCCGGTCAGTGCGCCGACCATCAGCGAGGGCGAAAAAACGCCGCCGCCCATGCGCCCTGCGACCGTGATCGCAACGGCGATGATCTTGATAACGACAAATACAATCGCGGTCCAAAGCCCAAGCTCCCCCGTCAACGCCTTGGTCACAGTCTCGTAGCCGACGCCGATGATATGCGGGAAGGCCACGGCAATCAGTCCAAGCGCCAGGCCCGAGGTGGCCGGACGCAGCCAGCGCGGCATCGCCGTATGCTCTTGCACCAGATCGGCCACATCCTCGACCGCGAAGATCGTCCAAACCATCACCGCCGCGACCAGGCCAGAGATGAGGCCCAGCATCATAAACGCGGGAAGTTCGACGTAAAACGCCAGCGTTTTGGCCGGCAGCAGAAACTCCGTCACGTCGCCCACAAACAGCCGGCTGACCACCGTGCCCGCAACCGAAGCGATGACAATCGGTGCGAAGGCGTGCACGGCGAAATGGCGCAGGATGACCTCCAACGCGAAAAGCGCGCCGGCAATCGGCGCGTTAAAGGACGCCGAGACGGCCGCGGCGGCGGCACACCCCATCAGATCGCGCCCGGTGACGCCATCGGCGCGGATCCGATCGCTAACCCAACTGGCGATCACCGCGCCGATATGGACGACCGGCCCCTCCCGCCCGGTGGAGCCACCGGTGCAAAGGGTGATCAGCGAGGCCAGCGCCGAC
>CALCPC010000679.1 GCA_937900975.1 uncultured Paracoccaceae bacterium | reverse complement strand
TTGAACGCGTTTTCTGATGATGACTGACCTGCTTTGAACGGAAAATGCTCTAATCAGCGGACGAGGTAGTTTCCGCGCCGCTCGGCGATCGGCGGGATGTAGCCGCGACGCTCAAGCGCGTTAAGGTTCGGGATCCGGGTGTTGGCCAAAAACAGCGTCGAGAACGCCACCGCATCCGAGTTCACGTCCAGAATGTCGAGCGCGATGTTGTCGAACGTGTCGCAGGCCAAGTGGTAGCAGGGATCGTACTGATCGCCGGCAACACCGCCGTAGATCGCGACCTCGGCTTGCGATTTGATCCCTTCGGCCCCGGTAAAGAGACCGCCAAACGGGATGCCGCTGTCAAAAAAGGCCGCGTAATCCGAGCGGAAGCTGATTTCCGTTGCCTCGAACGCAAGGCCCTGGCGGGCGTAAAAGCGCTCAAACAACCCTTCGATTAAGTCCGACCCCGGCGGTCCCTGGAGGCCGAATGTCGACCCGTCGCCATCGTAGATAAACCGCACATAGTTGGGCGAGCCGATCATATCGAAGTTGAGATAGAGTGCGATTTGATCGCGTTCGGCCTGTGTGAGGCTGTCGAGCACGTAGAAGTCCGACCCGATCAGACCGGATTCCTCTGCCCCCCACCACGCGAACCGCACTTTGTTGCGGGTCTCGGCCCCGGCCATTTGCAGCGCAACCTCCAGGATCGCCGCAGAGCCAGAGCCGTTGTCCTGGATCCCTGGGCCTTCGATCACCGAATCGAGATGCGCCCCGACCATCACAACGCTGTCCGGATCGCCGCCCGGCGTTTCGGCGAGGATGTTGAAGGTTTCGGTCGGCCCGCGGACGGCATCGACAACGACCCGCATTTCAAGGCCCGCGATGCCCGCAAGCTCCTCCCCCAAGGTGAAGGTGGTGAAAAGGGCAGGGATCCCGCTTTGGTTCTCGCGACCGAGGGTGCCGCCGTCAAGGCCGACGCGGTCGGGCGTGTCGCCCTGGTTAAAGACGATCACGCCGACAGCGCCGGCATCGGCCGCGTTCTGCACCTTGGTCAGGAAGTCGCAGGTGCCGCGCTGGATCAGTGCGATGTTGCCGCTGGGAAATCCGGCGAAATCAGCCACTTCGCACCCGCTGGTGGAGGTGGCGGGATCGGTCAAAGCCAGATCGACGCCGGTCACCGGGGCCGTGACATCGCCGGCATCGGATTGACGAAACTTCTGAAAATCAAGATTTTCGATGTATTCGACCTGCGCGGGGGCTGTCTGATCCAGGATTGCGGGCCCGGACTTGACGTTGGCGAAGTATTCAAAGGATTGGATCGTGACGTCGTAGCCGGCGGCCTCTAGCAGCGGCGCGACATAGAAGACAGAGTTGTCAAAGCCCTCCGTCCCGGAAAAGCGCACGTCGCCATTGGCGTCGGCGATGTCCTGGAACGCTTGCTGATGAACGCGCACGCCCTCGACCGTCACGCATTCCAAAAGCTCTCTCAGCGTGTCGTTGATCCGGTTGGCGCATTGCGCAGGTTGTGCCGAAGCGCCGCTGGTCAGGGCCAAGGTCGCAGCACCTGCGAGCAGTCCCAATCCAATCTTGTTCATTTATAACATCCGCTATTGCTTTCCATGTAAAAGTGTTTCATATTTTAGCGAGTGTCGAAAGCGTGAAATCCGCTTTCGCTTCTTTTGCATCCCATTATGCTCAGCGGTTCGGGTCGAACGCAAAGCGCCAGTCGGCATAGCGCTCGGCGGTTGCAAAGGCCTCTAACCCTTCTGGAAAGCCCTGAACCCGCCGCGGCCGGGCCGTAGAGCGCGACGCAACGCCCGCGATGCCGCCATCCGCGCCCTGGATCAGCGTCCAGTCGGCCCCTGTCACCGGGTCGGGGTAAAGTTGGCGGAGAAACCGGCGTTCCGGCGCGCGCGGGTCCGCGATCAAATCCTGAAGGCGTTGCGGCAGGCGGGGCTCTGTCCCGCCGGCGGCCCAATAGGCCGCGATCGCGCGCCGATAGGCGTCGCCGCGAAACAAAAGCTCTGCCTCGCGGTCGCGGATCCGGGCGCTTTCAGCGGGGATAACCGTCGTTTGCGCAGACAAGGCGGCCACCACGATCAGCGCGAGCACCGAGACATAGGTGTACCCGCGCTCGGTGCGCCTAATTCCAGCTTTCGATATCCGCCGCATCGCCCGCGCCGCCCTCTAGCCCGTCTGCGCCAAGCGACAGGATTTCATAACCGCCGCTGCGACCGGGCGCGCGATAGACATAAGAGCCACCCCAAGGGTCCAGCGGGATATCCTTGCGCAGATA
>CALCPC010000678.1 GCA_937900975.1 uncultured Paracoccaceae bacterium | reverse complement strand
TATGAGGTCGATGCCGCCGACGCGTCCTGGAACACCGGGACGGATTATGAGATGGGCAATATGGGCCACCGTCCGGGGGTGAAGGGCGGTTACTTCCCGGTCAACCCGACCGACGCGGCCGTCGATCTCCGCTCAGAAATGCTGTCGACGATGAAGCGGATGGGCATGAAGGTCGACAAACACCACCACGAAGTGGCCTCCTGTCAGCACGAGCTTGGCCTGATTTTCGGCAGCCTGACCAAACAGGCCGATGAGCTGCAGAAGTACAAATACGTCATCCACAACGTGGCCCATGCCTATGGCAAGTCCGCCACGTTCATGCCCAAACCGATCGCCGGCGACAACGGCACAGGGATGCACGTCAACATGTCGAACTGGAAGGAAGGCGCGCCGCTGTATGCGGGTGACAAATATGCCGATCTGTCCGACGAGGCGCTGTACTTCATCGGCGGGCTTTTGAAGCACGCGAAAACGTTGAACGCGTTCACCAACCCTGCGACCAACTCCTACAAGCGGCTGATCCCGGGCTTTGAGGCGCCGGTTCTGCGCGCTTATTCGGCGCGCAACCGCTCGGGCTGTGTGCGGATCCCGTGGTCGGAAAGCCCGAAGGCCAAGCGCGTCGAGGCGCGGTTCCCGGATCCGTCGGCGAACCCCTACCTTTGCTTTGCCTCGCTTTTGATGGCCGGGCTTGATGGCATCAAGAACAAAATCCACCCCGGCGACCCGAACGACAAGGATCTTTACGATCTGCCGCCCGAAGAGCTGGCCGACATCCCCACGGTGTGTGCGTCGCTGCGCGAAGCGATGGAAAGCCTGGAAGCGGATCACGACTTCCTTCTGGCCGGCGATGTCTTCACCAAAGACCAGATCGAAGGGTATATGGAGCTGAAGTGGGAGGAGATCTACGCCTTCGAACACACGCCCCACCCGGTCGAGTTCCAGATGTACTATAGCTGCTGATCCGCGCAGGGTCCGGCAAAGGGGGGCGTCCCAAAAGGGGCGCCCTTTTTCGTTGCAGCGCCTGGCCCGGCCGTGCCACCCCTTGGCGATGGGGGGAAAGACACGCGCGGAGGCGGAGCTTTATCCAGCGGTCAAGGCGCTGTTGGAGCGTCAGGGCTACACCGTAAAAGGTGAGGTTGGGCCCTGCGATGTGATGGGGGTGCGCGCCGGCGACGACCCGGTCATCGTTGAGTTGAAAACGGGATTTACGCTCGCCCTCATCCATCAGGGGGTCACGCGTCAGGCCGTGACCGATCTTGTCTATCTAGCGATCTGGTCGGGTAAGGGGCGGGCCGCCTTTTCCGCGCTGAAACGCAACACGGCGCTTTGCCGCCGGCTTGGGCTGGGCCTTCTCACCGTCGATCCCATCACCGAACGGGTGGAGGTCCGCGCCGACCCCGCGCCCTACCGGCCAAGGAAAGCGCCGCGTCGGCGGCAGGCGCTGCTGGGAGAGTTTGCGCGGCGAAGCGGGGATCCCAATACTGGCGGCATCGCGGGGCGGAAGATCACCACCGCCTATCGCCAGGATGCGATCCGCTGCCTCGATCATTTGACGCGGCACGGGCCTACCAAGGCCGCGACCGTTGCCGCAGCGACAGCCGTGCCGCGCGCCCGCGCGATCCTGTCGGACAACCATTATGGATGGTTTTACCGCGTCAGCCGTGGGATCTATGATCTGACTGAGGTGGGCGCCGCCGCGGCCAAGGCCCATGCCCAGGATCGCGCAGACCTGACACGGACCCAAACACCGCCCCCCCC
>CALCPC010000677.1 GCA_937900975.1 uncultured Paracoccaceae bacterium | reverse complement strand
AGCCTGATCTGGGGCGTAGGGCAGGCCACCCGGCAGGCGCTTGAGGCCGCAGGCATCCGCACCTTCGCTGATCTTCTGCGGTGGGAGCGCGCCGATCTGACAGCGCGGTTCGGCTCCATGGGGGAGCGGCTCTGGCATTTGGCGCGCGGGCAGGATCGTCGACGGGTCACAGCCCATGAGCCGGTGAAATCCATTTCCAATGAGACCACCTTTGGTGAGGACACCGCGAGCCTCGACATTCTGGATGGACATATCTGGCGCATGGCCGAGAAAGTGTCTGATCGGGCCAAGGCCAAGGATCTGGCAGGCCGGGTCGTGACGCTCAACCTCAAGCGTTCGGATCATTCGATCATTACCCGCCGTCATGCCCTGCGCGATGCCACGCAAATGGCGGATACGATCTATGGCGAAGCCCGCGCCTTGATGAACCAGGTCAATCACGATGCCCCCTATCGCCTGATCGGGGTTGGGTTATCGCATCTTGTGTCGTCTGAGGAGGCTGATTTGTCGGGCGACTTGCTTGATCCCGGTGCGCGCGTGCGCGGTCAGGCAGAGCGTGCCACCGATGAAATACGCCGGAAATTCGGGGAGGATGCGATCATAAAGGGCCGCGCGTTACGCTAGTGCTTAGCCCCGGCGCGCCTCAATAAGATCATAGGTGCGATCCTGAAACCTGGCATAAAGCACCTGATCCTCCGATCCCGCAGCCAGCCGCGTGAACAAAACGAATTCATCCCCGCAGCGTGCAATGAACAAAGGCGCCTTGGGCGCATCAGGGGACGCGACGCCCAACTGCGCAGCATAGAGGATCCGGCTCGCCTCAGTGGTGTCGAGCACCGGGGAGCGGCATCCCTCCAACATCTCTTGCAAGGCCGCGTTTTCGGTCGTGACCGACCGGTCCGCCGAACGCGTGTCAGATCCTGTGCCTGAGATCAAAATAAGAGGAAGAAGAATAGACGTTTGCATCGCACGCACCGTGGGGAAATCAGTGGAAAAGCTCATTCAGATTTAGGTCAACCCTGCTGAACTAGTCGGAAGGCGACCTACGGCAAATGCTTATGGAAAAAAGGTCAAAAAACCCCTTACGCGTGCTTATTCCGCCGCAAGGGATTTCTGTATCGGACGGCCAATTCGGGCAATATCCTCAATCACCCCATCGATCAGCTTGCGAAACGGCTCAAACCCGTCATGCGGACGTATCTGACGCTCATCCATGTAAAGCGAGCGATCAATCTCGATCTGGATCGCATGGACACCGCTCGACGGCCGGCCGTAATGCTGCGTGACATAAGCCCCGGCAAAAGGTGTGTTGCGCGTCACGGTCAATCCAGCGGCATGGAATGCCTCTTCAACCATGCTGACAATCAGATCGCTGGCCGCCGCGCCAAACCTGTCGCCCAAAACAACATCCGGTCGCGGTGCGCCGCTTTGCGCTACACTGTCCATCGCCTCATGGGGCATGGAATGGCAATCCAGCAAAATCGCCTGACCGAACATTTTCTTGGCTTGGTCCAGTTCTGCGCGCAACGCGGTGTGATAGGGGCGCCAATAGCTGTCGATCCGCCGCTGTGCCTCCGCGCGG
This sequence comes from uncultured Paracoccaceae bacterium, assembly GCA_937900975.1. GTDB lineage: Bacteria > Pseudomonadota > Alphaproteobacteria > Rhodobacterales > Rhodobacteraceae > Algicella. The sequence goes on along the minus strand of CALCPC010000677.1, from coordinate 1,293 downwards.
GTGATCTTACCCGAATAGATCGCCTTGCCGTTGGAGACCACACGCGGCACCACACCCAGGCCAGAGGCCACGCGCGGATTGTGCCCGGACCGTCGCACACCTTGGATCAGCGCGGGGTCCAATTCATCGTCGGAGCGGTTCACATCCACATAGGCGCGCGGCATCCCGGCCATGACCAAAGGCGCGCCATGTTCGGGGGCGGAGCTGAAAAGATCGTCTACAAACGCGTCTTCCGAGCTGCGAATCGCATGCTTGTCCAGATCGGATTGCCGCATAAAACTGCCCGGGTACACTCGCCCGGAATGAGGCGAGGCGAACACCACGCAGGTGTTGCGATCCACAGGGGGATGGACATAAAACGCTTTTTGCAGCATCCGCTCTCCTTATCAGGGTATAACATATCGCGAAACTGCTGATCTAAAAGCCCTTGATCCGCGACATCATAGCTTTTATACGGCGTGGGCGCTGGCGCGGTTTTCCCGCGCCCCATATTTTTTGGGGCATCGGATTATTCTGCGGGTCTTTGAAACACCGCCGGCGACACGGGCGATTAGCTCAGCGGTAGAGCACTTCGTTGACATCGAAGGGGTCACTAGTTCGATCCTAGTATCGCCCACCATAATGATTTGTCGCGCATGCGTGCGGCACCCGAAACCCCAGGCGTCCCGTATCCCGGACCGCGCCGCGACAAAGAGGAGAGGACCATGAAGGTCAAGAACTCGCTGCGTTCGCTGAAGAACCGGCATCGCGACTGCCGCGTGGTGCGCCGCAAAGGCCGCGTCTACGTGATCAACAAAACCCAGCGCCGGTTCAAAGCCCGCCAAGGCTGAACTTTCGCGTTTTGAATTGAAGGACCCCCGGTTTGGCCGGGGGTTTTTCTTTTGCGGTCCGCGCATCCGCCCTGTCGGGCAGTCTCGCTCATCGTCTCAAGCTCCCGACATTCGCAACGACGGATTTCAGCAGTTCTTCGATCATGTGCTTTTGATCATCGGTAAAGGAAGGAGCGGCGATCTCGGGCTCTGGTCCGTCCAAATCCCCGCTGTCAAAAAGGACGTCCTCGTCGGGAAAGAACCGCGCGCGCAAGGCTTCGTTTTCGTCCTCAAACTGCGCCAAAATCCCGCGCGCCTCGGCATTGCTCATCGCCCGCCCTTTGAAGCGCGGCAGTTCTGCCACGGGCATGGACCGAAACACCGTACGTGCATCGAGCCCCGGCAGACGCGCCACAAACTGCATCAGATCCAGCAAGTCGATATCAGGCGAGGCATTGGCCGTCTCACCCGAGGGCAGTATCTC
>CALCPC010000676.1 GCA_937900975.1 uncultured Paracoccaceae bacterium | reverse complement strand
TTCCACGCTGGCCGTATCAAGGCTGCTCTTCTCCTTTCTCGCGGCGTCAAGACCTCCGGGCACGAGATTGGGGGAAAAATCGACGATCCGCCCGCCGATTTCCGTGCGAAGTTGCAGGCTTTTCGCGCTCACCACCTCTCCGTAGGTCGTGATCGAGGGGGTTGCGCGAACCGGCTCCAACGGTGCGGTGTTGACGGCGAAAACCCGCTCTCTGGCGCCACGCTCACGCCCGCCGCCCTCCGCCTCGGATTGCGCGGCCCGGTAGAGAGAGCCTGCCGCCAGCGTCAGCAGGCCAAGCGTCAGGCAGATCAGCAATGTCCCCAAAAGCGTTCGGGTCATAAATCGCATGGCCACTCCTTTTCCCTGCGCGGGCCATGGGTCCGGTTTCCGTGGACCGCGCCAGAGCCCCTAGACATAGGGCGTCGTACGGTCGCTGAAAGATGGCACACAACCGATTGAAACGCCGCCATCTAAGGTGTTCTACGCCCCCCGCCGGCCTTTCCGTCGCAGAGACGCCGATGCAATCCTCACGCCCGGGCTTCTCGCAGGGGCCGGGGCCGGGTTTTTGGTGGGGCGGGGTCGGGCTTTTAGGTAAAGCAAGTGCGGGTATTTGATAGGACCGAAGCCGGCTTCAGGTCCGGCCGAGTTCGAGCCGCAGGGCTGGGGATCGGACCCCGGTCACACCATCTGCAGGCCCCGCATCCGCCCGAACGAGACAGCGTCAAAGCCCCACATCGGCCTCCAAAACCCGCCGCAATGTGGGGACAAGCCGAAGCGCCCGCACTTGGTCCAAGGTGAAAAAAGCAAACCCCGCGCCCTCCCCCAAGCGGATATCGCTTGGCGCTATCACGACATCGACGCGAAAGAAGTGAAGGCGCGCGCGGTCGGGCTGGGTCGAAACCGTCTGTGCGACCGGACAAAAGGCCGTGGGTGGCAAAGCGAGGCCAAGCTCCTCCTCGGTTTCGCGCACCGCGGCCGCCAACACCGTTTCGCCGGCATCGACAGCGCCCCCGAAAAGCCCCCAATACCCGCCAAAAACCACGTCGGGGAACGCGTCGCGCAATTGCCACAGC
>CALCPC010000675.1 GCA_937900975.1 uncultured Paracoccaceae bacterium | reverse complement strand
CGACGCCGCCTTCGCGCGGGGCGGGCAGCGCGCGCTGCGTCCTCTGGCGCGCGAAACCTTCCGCCATATCCACGCGCTCAGCCTGCGTTACCACATCACGCGGAAGACCGGCGGGCTCAGCCGGGTGATCGAGCGCGGTGTGAAGGGCGTCGAATTCCTGTTGCGGTTTCTGCTTTTCTCAATCGGGCCGCTGATCCTGGAACTTGCGATGTTCAGTGTGATCTTCGCGATGGCGTTCGGGGCCTCTTATCTCGGCATCGTCGCGCTGACGATGATGCTTTATGTCTGGTTCACGTTTCGCGTGACCGAATGGCGGGTGAAAATCCGCCGCAAGATGAACGACGAGGATACGGCCGCCAATCAAAAGGCCATCGACAGACTGATGAAATACGAAACGGTCAAGTATTTCGGCGCGGAGGAAAACGAGGCGCAGCGCTATGACAGCTCGCTTCAAGGGTATGAGGCGGCGGCGGTGCGCACGCTGAACTCCCTTGCCGTGCTCAATTTCGGTCAGGCGGTTCTGATCACGGGGGGGCTGGTCGCGGTCATGACGCTGGGCGCCTTGGCGGTCGGGCGGGGAGAGTTGACCGTTGGGCAGTTCACCATGATCAATGCCTACATGATCCAGATTGCGATGCCGCTGAACTTTCTCGGCACGGTCTATCGCGAGATCCGCCAAGCTTTGGTCGACATGGGCGACATGTTCGATCTGTTGGAGCAACCGGTTGAGATTGTCGATGTCGCGGACGCGCCGCCGCTGCGGGTGACGGGCGGCGCGGTCCGGATCGAGCAAGTGGCCTTCGATTACGGTCTTGGGCGGCCGATTTTGCAGGGGCTCGACTTTGATGTGCCGCCCGGACAGACGCTGGCGATTGTGGGCCCGTCCGGCGCGGGCAAGTCGACCATCGGGCGGCTTTTGTTCCGGTTCTACGATGTTGGTGCGGGGCGGGGCGTTATCGACGGGCAGGACGTGCGGGATGTGCGCCAGGACAGTCTGCGGGCGGCCATTGGCGTGGTCCCGCAAGATACCGTGCTGTTCAATGACACCATCGGCTATAACATCGCCTATGGCAGGCCCGGTGCCACGCCGGCGGATGTGGAGGACGCCGCGCGGCAAGCGCAGATCCACGATTTTATTGCAGCCCTGCCCGAGGGGTATGACACCGCGGTGGGAGAGCGGGGTCTGAAGCTTTCGGGGGGTGAGAAGCAGCGGGTTGGGATTGCGCGCACGCTTTTGAAGGATCCGCCGATCCTGTTGTTGGACGAGGCGACCTCGGCGCTTGATACGGAGACAGAGCGCGACATCCAGGACAGTCTTTTGCGGATTGGGCGGGGACGGACTGTGATCACCATCGCGCACCGGCTGTCGACGGTGGCACAGGCGGACCGGATCCTGGTGCTGGAGGAGGGTCGGATCGTCGAAGCCGGCGCCCATGACGAGTTGTTGGCGCGCAACGGTCGGTATGCGCAGCTCTGGGCAACGCAGAGTGTGGAAGAGGGGGCTGCGGCGTAAACGTGCTTTGCGCCGTCTTTGGAAGCGGAGGCCGCTTTGCGGCCAAGCGATAAGCCGATGAACCGCCTTTGGCGGTCCCATCGGCGGTTGGCACCCAGCGGCGGTCGGTCGGCCCGGACGGGCCAGCGTCGTGGCGGCGTCAATGCTGCGGGATTGGGGGCTTCTCCGTCCCGTTTTTTATGGTGCGTTTCACCGCGGGCAGGCATCTGGTGCTGCGGCGCTTTTGCACGCGCTCTCCCGCTAAGGAGGCGCGCGCTTGTCGGGTTTGCGCGCCCCATGACGGGCGCCTGGGGACGCCCTTTGCTGCAGATGGGCGCCCGGCGCGCGGCTTATTCTGCCGCGCGGGGGCGATGGCCTGCGAAGATCGGGTTTGTCAGGCGGATGATGCTGTCGTCCTGCCATACGATGTCGTCGGCCGGTTCGGCGCGCGCGCTCCGCTGGAGCCGGCTGTCGCGCACGGCCCGACTGCCGGCGCCGCGCAGCGTGGCGAGCGTAAGCACGAAGACCCCATAGGCCCCTTTCATCGCCCAAACACGCACCGCCAGGAACGCCGGCGTCACCACCAGCGTCAGCAGCGTGGCAAGCCCCAGACCGAAGACCACGGCGGTTGCGAGTTGCTTCCACCAGAGCGCCGTCGGCGCATCGACGGTGTAGCCGCCAGCGAAGAAATCCACGGAAAGTCCGAACATCATCGGCGCAAGCCCGGCCATCGTCGTGATGGTGGTCAGCAGCACGGGACGGATCCGATCCTCGGCCGTGCGCACGATGGCTTCGAGCCGGGGCATGTAGCGGCTGTAATCCTGGTAGGTGTCGATCAGCACGATGTTGTTGTTCACCACAATACCGGCGAGCGCGACGATCCCGGTCCCTGTCATGATGATCGAGAAGGGCTGGCCCATCACCAGCATCCCGATCAGCGACCCGGTGACCGACATCACGACGGCGATAAGGACGAGAACCGCATTGTAGACAGAGTTGAACTGCGCCAACAGGATCACAAACATCAGGCCGAGCGCGCCGAGAAAGGCCGAGCCGAGAAACGCCTGGCTTTCCGCCTGTTCTTCCTGATCGCCCGTCCATTCCCATGCGACAGAGGCGGGCAGGTCCGCGGTTTCGAGCCAGGCGGTAAGGACGCCGATCCGCTCATTGGGATTGACGGGCGCAAGCGTCACGGTCTTCTCGGCGATATCGCGGGCGAGGCCCGCTTGCGTTTCGCCCTCGGCGGTCCAAACCAGCCTGAAATGGGCCTCCGTCCCGCCGCCGAAGCCGCCGGCTTCTGCGACCACGATATCGCCACCACCATCCACCGGCGCAAGGATCGCCACGGGCTGCGCGTCCGCGGGTGCCGCGGGATCGGGCCGGCTGACGGTTTGCAACCCGTCGCCGACATCCGCCTTCACGTCGAAATAGCGCGCGCCGTCCGAACGGTCGATCTGTCCAAGCTGCGGCACCGGTTTGCGGCTGATGAAGTTGGCGAGCGGGACCAGACCGTCGGCGGTGCGCACGCGCAGTGTGTCGAGTGTCGAGAGGCGCCGGTCGGCTTCGGGCAGGCGCACGCGAATGTCGATCTCCTCGTCGGAGCTGTCGACCCGCATTGTGTCCAGCCGCAGGCCCCGTGTGACCAGTTGCACCATCGCCCCCACGGTCGCCACATCCGCCCCAAAGCGTCCGGCCTTCTCGACATCGACGTCGATTTGCCAATCGATGCCGGGCAGCGGACGGGTATCCTCGACATCGACAAGGCCCGGAAGCCCGTCGAACGCCGTGCGGACCGTCTCGGTCGCCTCCTGAAGCGCCGCCCAATCGTCGCCCTTCAGCCGCAGATGGACGGGCTTGCCCTGCGCGGGGCCTTGGGCCTGTTCGGAGATTTCGGCAATGATCCCGGGCACGGTCGCGAGCTGCGTGTTGATTTCAGCCAAAATCGCCTTGCCGCGCCCGGCCTCCCCCAACGCATACCGCTCCTGCCAGGGATCAAGTTCGATCTGAACCTGGCCAACGGTGTCAAGCGGGGCAGAGGCGCCACCGACCTGTTGGTTAAGCCCGCCCGAACCCGCGAAGGCGAAGATCGATTTCACGCCCGGCACGCCGGCGATGATTTCTTCGACCTCGCGCACCAATGCGTCCTTTTCCTCAAGACCAAGATTGCCGCGCGCGCGGACATAGGCGATCGCGCGCTCGGGCTCGGTCTCAACGAAAAACTCCACACCGTTGTTGTTGGCGCCGAAATAGCCAAACACCATCACCACAAAGCCAAACACCGCGGCGATTGAGACAAAGGGCATCACGGGATTGCCGGCGATAAGGTGAATGACGCGGCCAAACAGGCTCCGCCGATAGCCGGTGCGGGCCAGGTCGGCGCGCGGCGCTGGCAAAAGCGCGCCACCAAAGGCAGAAAGCGCCATCCAGCCGAGCGCGAACATCACCAGCC
>CALCPC010000674.1 GCA_937900975.1 uncultured Paracoccaceae bacterium | reverse complement strand
CGACGGCGATGGGCGGCGCGCGGCTTGGCGGCGATTGGCTTGCCGGTCAGATCGGGACCACCCGCGTGATCCGCGCCTCGTGCTATCTGGCCTGCGGCGGGCTGATTGCGTTTGCCACGGCTCTTGGGCCGATCATGGCGATTGTGGGTGCCGCGCTTCTTGGCCTTGGCTGTGCCAACATCTATCCGCTGTCTGTCTCGCTCGCGGCCGCGCAACCCACCGGACGGGTGGAGCGCAACATCGCTGCGCTTACCTTTGCCGCGTTCAGCGCTTTTCTGATCGGCCCGCCGTTGATCGGTCTGTTGGGCTCTGCCTTCGGACTTGGCATAGCGCTGTTGCTGTTGGCGCCGCTGACCGTTTATCCGCCGGCGCTTTTGGTCGAGGACGCCCACCCCAAGCCGCGAAAGGTCTGAACATGGCGCCCGTCATCGCCCCAAAGGCCGTGGATTTCGGCATTGGCAACGTGCTCGTCGGGCGGGATCCCATGCGGCTTTACCGTCAAGAGATGTCGGCCGCCGAATGGTACACCCTGATCGGCAGTGTCGATCTTACAACGATGAATGAGGAGGTCGACCGCGGCGCCGCGTTGCGCGACACGGTTTACGAGACGGCGGCCCGGCACCCCGTCCATGCCGATGCGATCCGCCTCTGGCACGACCGGTGGATTGAAATGTTCGGCCCCCGGATCACCGGGACATGGGCAATTCTGGAGGCGCTGCAGAACGCCGGCATCCCGATCTTCGCGCTGTCGAATTTCGGGCGGGACAGTTTCGAGATCGCCAAACAGGACTACCCGGAACTGACCCGGTTTGACCAAACGTTCATTTCCGGAACGCTTGGCCTGATCAAACCGGATCCGAAATTCTACGCCCATCTTGAACGGATCACCGGGCTGTCGGGTTCGGCGTTGTTTTTCACCGATGACCGCGCCGACAACATCGCCGCGGCGACCGCACGGGGTTGGCGGGGCCATGTTTTCACCGGCGCGCCGGCATTGGCCGCGCGGCTGATTGCCGAAGGCTTGCCGCTTGCCAGCGACGGCGATTGGTCCTAAGGCAAGCGCCCTGACAGAGGGAGCGCGCACAATGCCAAGACATCTTTGGGTCGGAACTGCAGCCATGGCGGGGGTGGTCGTCACCTCGAACATTCTGGTGCAGGTTCTGCTTGGCGACTGGCTGACCTGGGGGGCGTTGACCTACCCGCTGGCCTTTCTTGTCACCGATCTGATGAACCGGCTTTACGGACCTGCCGCCGCGCGGCGCGTCGTTTGGGCGGGGTTCGCGGTTGGGGTCGCTTGCTCTCTGATCGGCAGCCAGATCATGGGACCCTTCGGCCCCCTTGTCTCGGTGCGCGTCGCCATCGGCTCTGGAGTTGCGTTCTTGGTGGCCCAGATGCTGGATGTGGCAATTTTTGCGCGGCTGTCCGACGGTCGGTGGTGGCGGGCGCCGCTTGTCTCATCGCTTCTCGGATCGGCGGTCGATACCGCACTTTTCTTCTCGATTGCGTTTTCCGGTGCGCTGCTTCCGATCTTTCCGGGCGTCGATGTTGCCTGGGCGAACGCGGCAGTGCCGCGGTTGGGTCTTGGGCCCGTGGCGCCGCTTTGGACCTCGCTTGCGATTGCGGATTTCGGGGTAAAGCTTGGCCTTGCCCTTCTGGCTTTGGTGCCTTTCAGATGGGCGGTTCTGCGCCTCGGTCCAAAAACCCTTTGACGCCGACGCCGCGCCCAGGCATCTTGAGGGCAACTGAAACAAGGAAAGGAGGTGGTCCAATGTCTCATGAGATTTTGGAAGGTCAGGTTGGGTTCAAGCGTGAGGTGGCCCTCTAACGGGCAGCCCCGGCTGAGGAGCGGTCCGCGCTTACGGGCAACCGGCCCCGCTACAGCCTCCAAAACTCCAGATCAACGGCAAGGGCCACGCTGTGTGGCCCTTTCTTTTTGCGCCGTTGGGCGCGGCCCGTTGTGCCGATGGACGCAAGGCAGCATAGTCGGCGCGGGGTCGGGCCTCTTGGGTTCAGCGCCATGGCGTCCGACCCACTATGCGCAGGCATTGCATAAGGCGAGGAGCGTCGATGATCCGCGTCACCGACACGGTATCCATAGCCCCCTGGGAGGTGACGGAAACCTTCACACGGGCGCAGGGGCCCGGCGGCCAAAACGTAAACAAGGTGGCCTCTGCGGTTGAGCTGCGCTTTGAGGCCGCGCGCTCCCCCCATCTTGACGACCGCACGAAGGCACGGCTGCAGCGCCTGGCCGGGCGGCGTTGGACCAAGGAGGGCGCGGTTTTGATCCGCGCCGAACGGTTTCGCGACCAGGCCCGCAACCGGGAGGACGCGGTGGCCCGGCTGGTCGCGCTGATCCGTACAGCGTTGGAGCGGCCGAATCCCCGGCTGAAAACGCGCCCGACCCGGGCCTCCAAGTAGCGGCGGTTGAGCGAATAGAATCTGCGGGGCGCGGTGAAGCGCCTGCGCGGCGGACCCGCGGGCGAAGACTGATGCCGTTCTTCTTCGCAAAAACCCGCGGCCAGGACCGGCCCTGCCTTAGGCTTTTGCCAAATGTTTGGTTTGTTGAGCGCCACGGCCAAACGCGAAAGCCTGACGCAATCTTTCGGCCCTGTGCACCGCGCTTTGGCGGATGGGCCGGCGGGGGTGTGGGGACGGCCAAGCGCCCCATCGTCGCCACGATGGCGACGATGGGGGTGCCGCCCGCCGCAGGGGCGCGGGCGGCCGAAGCGTTCTAGGTCCCACTCCCAAAACGCTTCTTCCCTGCGATGCGCACCGCCGGACCCCTGCCCGTTGCGTGGCACCTGCGCGGACCGGGCGAACCCGGGGCGCGTTTTCTGTAGGCACGACCGTTGCCAGGGGCCATGGTGTGCGCCCCGCTATCCTGGCCGTCGCCATGCTGGGCGTCGTCGCCCGCGCCCCGCGCCCAGATCCGCCACTTGTCGCAGGAGCATTCGCCCCGCGCCTGGGGCGCGACAGTATTCGGCGCGCGGGGCGTTGCTTTATTAGGCGCGCGGGGCCATGATTTATTGGGCGCGCGGGGCCTTGCTTTATTGGGCGCGCGGGGCGCGACTTTATTGGGCGCGCGGGGCGCTGCTTTATTCCGCGCGCGGGGCGCGACGGGCAGCGCCGTCTTCGGGCGACAGAAGATCGTCGCCCGTGCGGTCAAGGCGGCTGACCAGGCGCGCGGTCATCTCGCTGTACTCGTCAACGGTGACCAGCCCATCGCCATCGTCGTCATGGAACTGGAACCGGTCGACCATGCGCTCCCGCATGGCGTCGAGCCAAAGCGCCTCGTATTCGGACAATGTCAGGCTTCCGTCGCCATCGGCGTCGAAGGCTTGCAACTGCGCGGCGCGACCGGCGTCAATCTCGGCCTGCGTCAGCGTGCCATCGGCATCGGAATCATAGGTTTCAAACAGCGTCTCCAGCCGCTCCGACACGGCCCGCGCCGTCCGCATGC
>CALCPC010000673.1 GCA_937900975.1 uncultured Paracoccaceae bacterium | reverse complement strand
CCACCCCGTCGTCGGCGACTATACCCCCCGTCAGCAACAATTGCACTGGATCGACAGCACGTTGCATGGCGGCGTGACCACGCTGATTTCGGCGGGGGAGGTGCATATGCCCGGCCGCCCCAAGGACATTGTGGGGCTTAAGGCGATGGCCGTGGCCGCACAGCGCTGGTATGAGAACTTCCGCCCCTCCGGCGTCAAAGTGCACGCCGGCGCCCCGGTGATAGAGCACGGGATGGTCGAGGCCGATTTCAAGGACCTCGCGGATGCCGGTGTCACGCTTTTGGGCGAGGTCGGGCTCGGCACGGTCAAGGACGGCAAGACCGCGGCCGAGATGGTGGGCTGGGCGCGGAAATACGGCATCCAAAGCACCATCCACACCGGCGGCCCGTCGATCCCGGGCGCGGGCCTGATCGATGCGGATATGGTGATCGAGACGGGCACGGATGTGATCGGTCACATCAATGGCGGCCATTCGGCCTTGCCGGATGACCAGATCGTCTGCCTTTGCGAAAGCTGCCAATCCGCCTTCGAGATCGTGCACAATGGCAATGAGCGTTCGGCGGTCCTTGCGCTCAACACCGCGCGGGAGTTGGGCAAGCTCGACCAGGTGATCCTCGGCACCGACGGGCCGGCCGGGTCGGGCGTGCAGCCCTTGGGTATCCTGCGGATGGTCGCGATGCTTTCGGCCTTTGGCGGCGTGCCGGCGGAAGTGGCGTTTTGCTTTGCCACCGGCAACACGGCGCGCCAGCGCAAGCTTGGCGTCGGGCTGACCGAAAATGGGTATGCGGCCGATTCCGTGCTGCTCGACCTGGCGCAGCACGCGCCGGGGGCGACGATGCTCGCCTCCGTCGCCCTGGGCAATCTGCCCGGCGTTGGGATGACGATTATCGACGGTGTCGTCCGCACGACCCGCTCCCGCAACACACCGCCCGCCCAACGGCTGCCAGAGGTTGTCGGCGCAATCTGAAAACGCCGTCACAAAAGCGGCCCGACGCCGGTCTCATCGGCGTTTTCCGGCGCCTTCAGTTGAGGCGACGGTGTCTCATGACATGCCCGAGACATCAAACACCCCACACCGCGTCGAAACCTCTGATTTCCGGCAGCGCTATGGCGTTCAGGTTTTCACAAAACGCGTTGAGCGAACAACACCCGCCAACGCGGGTGAACGGAAATTGCTCTAAACGGCCGCCGCTGCCGCGGTGCCTTTCGGCGTCCGCCGGGGGAGCGCGTCAGCACAATTTCTGCAGCAGCGCGACCAGCGTCTGGCGCTCGGCCTCCGACAAGGGCTCCAGCGTCTCTTCGGTGATCGCGCGGCCCAGCGCCGTGAGATCGGCGATCAAGGCCTGTCCTGCCACTGTCAGCGTGATGATTGAGCGGCGCTTGTCCCCCGTGTCGGGGCGAGAGGCCATCAGACCCTTCGCGCGCAGCCGGTCGACAACGCCCTTGATTGTCGCCACATCCATCGCCGCCAGTCGCCCAAGATGGTTTTGCGACACCGGACCGGCCTCCGACACCCGGATCAAGGTGCTGAACTGCGTCGGGGTCAACCCGTCGAGACTGTGTTTTTGAAAAATCGCGGCATGGCGCTGGCTGGCCAGCCTAAGAAGATAGCCGACCTGGTGGTCGAGCACATAGGGTGCGCTGGTCTTGGCGGGGGCATCGGCCATGGTCTTGGGTAGCGTAAGCCCGGGCGCGCTGGCAATGCCCGCCCGACCGACCTGCTCAACCGGTCTTTCCCCTGGCCTCTTCCTGGGTCGGCCCGCCAACCCGGGGCAGTGGGCGACCGCTGTCGGTCACCGCGACGGCGACCAGGATTTCGCCGGCGCGCGGCGCATCCGACAGCCGAACCTCCATCCCGTCGAAATGGCTGCGCACGTAGGCCGCGTCCTTATGGCCAAGCGGCACGTCCAGCACTTGACCGGGGCTGCCCATTTTCTTGGTGGAGGCGACAAGTGCCGCGCCCTTCTCGACCGCTTTGCGCAGCGGCGCGCCCAATTTCGGGTGCAGGATTGCGGCGGCGTGTTCCAGTTCGCCGGCCTCGCCCACCATCGCCGATTTGCCATAGCTTTCCGCCGCCGCCGGCGGGATGCCAAGCGCTGCGACGCAGCGCGCGCCAAGCAGCGCGCCAAGCTCTGCGCCGATGTCCATCAAAGGGGTCAGATCCTCGACAAAGACGCCCGCGAACGGGTTTTCGATCACGGCGCCCGCCACGGCTTTGCGCGTTGGGGGCAGTATGGCGCGGTCCATTTCGCGGTGCGTTTCCTCGACGGTGACAAGGATTTTGCGGATCTTGGCGCTCATCTCAGGCCGTCCTTTCCGATCATGTCTTGGGCGGCAAGGCCGCCGGCGCGGTTGTGGATGCGCGGCCCGGTGCTCATGACCAAGACCAGAACCATCTCGCCCGCACGGGGGGCGTCTGCGACGCTGACCTCCATCGCGTCGAAATGGCTGCGCACATAAGAGGCGGTGATATGGCTCAGCGGCACGTCGAGCGTGGTGCCCGGCGCGCCGACCTTTTTGGTCGATGGCACGATGGCCGCGGGGTTGGGCAGCAACCCGCGCATCGCATAGCCGCCCGGCGCGTGCCAAAGCGCGCCATGCTCGACCTCCCCCGCCGTGCCGACGATGGCGCCCTTGCCATAGCCCTCAACCCGCGCGGCACCGCCGAGCCGGGCGATCAGCGTGGCGGCCAAAGCTGCGCCCAAAGGGTTTAGCGGCTCCATAAAATGTGCGATATCAGCGACGTAGCGCCCTGCAAACGGATTTTCGATCACCGCCAGCGCCGCCGCGCGGAAAAGCGGTGTCGCGGGCGGCGGGCCGCCCTCGTGATAGATTTCCTCGACCGTTATCAGGGTCTTGCGCAGCCGAACCTCAGGCATGGGCCACCGCCTGGATCGAGGCCCCCGCCTGGATCGAGGCCACGGCCTGGGCCGGTATCAGCGCATCGGTCGCAACGCTTTGCCCCCGCAAAAACAGCGCCGCGCCCCTGATCATTCCCGCGGCGGCAAAATGCTCGGCCCGCGCCTTGCCGGCGGCAAGCGCGGCGGCGACCGCTGCCGGTGGCAGCGCGCCGCAGGCGGTGACGACCGGGCGGTGGCCAAGATCGCTGGACGGGTCGCAATCCCATGCCGGGGCGCGGCGGATCGCGGGATGGCCCGGCAGATCGACGGCATTGGCGATCAGCGTGGCGGCGGCGTCGGCTTCGGCGGCGCTGGCGGCAAGCACGGTCACACTGTCCGCGCTCCCTTGGCTTAGGCTCCGCCCCGGGTGGCCGCTGGTCGCAAGCCCGCCGACCCCGTCCCCGGCGCCGATTGCGATCCGACCGAGATCCGCCCCCGCCGCACCGGCCATCGCCATCCGAAACGTCTCACCCGGCGCGAGGTACACCGCAATGTCGCCGCCGTTGTTGACATAGGCCCGGCGCAGCAGCGCGGCCTCGCGCATCGCGGCCAGGACCGTGTCGGCGACGGCGCCGGCCACGGCGGCCATGGGTGTGATGAAATGCGCCGCCGCAAAGGGGCGGACGGCGGCGTCCATCCGCGCCGCGGTGGCGCCCGCGGGCCGGGCCCCGCCGGGCGGGCGGCGAAGCGCCGGCAACTCATCGACCAGCGCCTGCAAAAGCGGCGCGAAAGCCGTCCGCGCTGCGGCGAACGCGGCGTCGCGATCCCCCTCCGCCCCGATGATCAGGTCGATCGGCCCGTGCTGGAGGTGAAGCCGCCTGCCACCGGACAACAGCGCCGCCTGCGGTGCCATCAGCGGGGACCCCGCCGGGCCCAGCGGTAATTCCCCGGCGCCATCGGATCGTGATCGACCTCGGTCCGCGCGACCGTGCGCAACCCCGCGCGCGGGACCGCATCGACGGGGCGGATATCCTCCATATGCCCGCCGAGTGCGGCATAGTCGCTGACGCGCAAGGTGAACTCAATCGGTGCGACCAGCGCCGGTGTCGGGACATAGCCGAAACTGTCGGTCGGCATCTCCAACACATCGACCATCACCGTGATCCCCCCGCCCGGCCAGACATAGGCCTCGGCGCCGCCGCAGGAGACATGGGTCAGCGCGTCTTTGACCGACCGGGTCAGCCGAACCGGGTTTTCAGTAACGCCCGCGCGCAGGCTGCCGCCGGCGCCGGCCATGAACAGCACGGTGGCCACCGACGGCTCGCAATTTTCGGCGATCAGATCGGCCGAGACGCGCAGCGGCCCGGGCATCGGGCGGGGGCGGGGGCGAAGATCGGCATCAAGCTCGTAATAGGCCGATTGCTCCCCCGTCGTGGAGACCATCAAAAGGCGCAGCCCCTCCCACGCGACCTTCGCATTAAAGGGCCCGAGGATCGTCAGGGGATCTTCTATGTCGGTCCCCCCCCAACCGGTCCCGGGCTCGGCCACCTGGAAATACCGCCCGGGCGTCGACCGCCGCCCCTTGATCTTGATGCCCGTGGGCGGAACCGCCAGTTGCTTTCCCGCCTCATGCTCGGACAAGACGCCGGTGATATGGTCGTCGACCACCACAACCTCATCGGCGTGGCCGAGCCATTGCTTGGCAAACATCCCAATCGCGGCCGCCCCGCAGCCGACCCGCATCAACCGCTCTGTCACGCCATTGATCACCGGCGGCTCGCCCGCGGCGATGCTTAACCGGGTGGCATGGGCGCCGATCTCCAGATCCACGCGCTCTCGGTTGCAAAGCCGCAGCAGCGCGTCGCAGGTGACCCGCCCCTCCCGCTTGGTGCCACCGGTCAGATGCTCCACCCCGCCAAGGCTTAGCATCTTTGACCCGTATTCGGAGGTCATCACATGGCCGATCGGTTCCCCATCGACGCGGACGATATCGCGCTCCTGCCCGATATGGCGGTCGGTGTCGATTTTCACCTTCACCCCGCAATAGGAAAAGATGCCCTCGGTCACGACCGTCACCATATCGACGCCCGCAACCTCTTGCTGGACGATAAAGGGCGCGGGTTTGTAATCGGGATAGGTCGTGCCCGCGCCGACGGCGGTCACGAACGGGCGGTGGCCTTGGACGATGTCGCCGTCCCATTCGGCGCCGGTGGCGAAGGGAACGAG
>CALCPC010000672.1 GCA_937900975.1 uncultured Paracoccaceae bacterium | reverse complement strand
TCACCGAGGATTACACCCCGCTGCCGGTTGGAACGGTCGGCCAGATCGAAGTTCGCGGACCGAATGTTTTCCAGGGCTATTGGCAGATGCCCGAGAAAACAGCCGCAGAGTTGCGCGAAACCGGGTTCTTCAAAACGGGCGATCTTGGCCTTATCGACGCGCAAGGGTACCTCAGCATTGTGGGACGGTCCAAGGACCTGATTATCTCGGGCGGCTACAACATCTATCCCAAGGAGGTCGAGCTGGTGCTGGACGCCGAGCCGGGGGTTTTGGAAAGTGCTGTGATCGGCGTTCCGCATCCCGATTTCGGTGAGGCTGTGGTGGGCGTTCTTGTGCCGGAACCGGGGGCCGAGCCGGACCTGACCGCGGTGATGAGGGCCTGCGATGGGGCGCTTGCGCGCTACAAGCATCCCAAACGGCTGGTGCTGCGGGACGCATTGCCCCGCAATGCGATGGGCAAGGTGCAGAAAAACCTGCTCCGCGACGCTTACGCCGACATGTTCGCAATGGGCTGACCCCCTGCGGCGGATCGCGGCGCAACCTGTCTTGTGAAATACCCCAGACGCACCGCGTTGAACGCTTTGATTTCAGGCCGCGTTATGGGGTTCGGGTTTCCCGAAGGCTTTAAAAGGCCAGTGCTTCAAGCAGTGCTGCACGATCGGCCTCGGCGCGCGGTGCGGACATTACGACCGCGCCGCGATTGATCACCGCAAATGCGTCGGCGATGTCGAAGGCAAAGTCGAAATACTGCTCCACCAGGACGATTGCCATCTCCCCCTCATCGCGCAGCTGGCGGATGACGCGGCCGATCTGGGCGATGATGTTGGGCTGGATCCCCTCGGTCGGTTCATCGAGCAAGAGGACACGGGGGCGGGTGATCAGCGCGCGGGCGATGGCAAGCTGTTGCTGCTGTCCGCCCGAAAGATCGCCGCCCCGCCGATCCTTCATGTCGCGCAGAACCGGGAACAGCGCGTAGATCCGGTCCGGCACCGACCATTGGTCGGCGGGAAGACAGGCAAACCCCGCCGCTAGGTTTTCCGTCACGGTCAGCTTCGCATACACTTCCCGCCCCTGCGGCACATAGGCGATGCCCGCGCGCGCCGCCGAAAAGGCCGACGCGTGGGAAAGCGGTGTGCCGTCGAGCCGGATCGTGCCCTGGTGATAGGGGTGACGCCCCGAAATGGCGCGCAAAAGCGAGGTTTTGCCAACGCCGTTCGTGCCCATCACCGCCGTCACTTCTCCCCGCTTGGCTGTGAGGGTGATGCCATGCAGAATTTGGCTTTGCCCATATTTGAGTGTCAGGTCCTCGATCTCTAGCATCTCACCGCCCCAGATAGACGTCGATCACGTCCTGGTTGGCCGTGACATGGTCGAGGCTGCCTTCGGCCAGGACCGAGCCTTCGTGAAGCACCGTGACCTTACAGTCGAGCCGGCGCACGAATTCCATATCGTGTTCGACGACGACCACGGCACGGGTTTCGGCCATCGCCTTAAGAATGTCGGTCGTGTGCTCACGCTCCGCCGGTGTCATGCCCGCGGCCGGCTCATCGACCAAAAGCAGGCGCGGGTCTTGCGCGAGCAACATCCCGATCTCCAACCATTGCTTTTGACCGTGGCTCAAAACCTCTGCGGGGCGGGCGAGATGCTCAAAAAGCCCGACCTCGTCGGCCACTTCCGCGATCCGACGCGCGCCTTCGCCGGTTTTGCGGTGTAAAAGCACGTCAAAGGGCCCGCGCGGATTTTTCAGCGCCATGGCCAGGTTTTCCCGCACGGTCTGCGCCTCAAACACAGTGGGTTTCTGGAACTTCCGCCCGCTCCCTTCGCGCGCGATGCGGCTTTCACTGAGGCCAAGCAGCGAAAGGCTTTTCTCCCCCCACAGCACGCGGCCCTCATCGGGGCGGGTCTTGCCGGTGATGATATCCATAAACGTCGTCTTGCCGGCGCCGTTCGGCCCAATGATTGCGCGCAGCTCAGGCTCTCCGATTGAGATGGAGAGGTTGTTGATGGCCCGAAACCCGCCGAAGGTCACGGAAACGCCGGACACCTCCAAAAGTGCGCTCACGGTGCGCCCTCCTCACGGCGGAGCGCGCCTTTTTCCGGGCCGTAATCGCCGATCCGCGGCGTTGGCCGCCGCGACGGGATCAGGTCGAACACCCCGCCGATCCCCTTGGGGAAGAAGAGCGTTACAGCGACAAAGCTGACGCCGAGCAACACCAGCCACCAATCGGTCCATTGGATGGTGAAGAAGCCGAGATCGAGATTGGGCGCGCCGCCGCCGGTAAACCAACTGGAAAGAAGCGATACCGCCGCCGCGCCGATCACAGCCCCGTAAAGCCGGCCACGCCCGCCGATGGCCACCCAAACAGCCAGATAGATCGAGGCGATGGGCGCAATCTCGGCCGGGTTGATAATCCCGGCCTGCGGATAGTAAAGCGCGCCGCCGATGCCCGCGACCACCGCCGTCAGGGTAAAGACGAAGAGCTTGTAGCGCTCCACATCATAGCCAAGGAAGCGCACGCGTGCCTCGTCGTCGCGGATGCCGCGGATCACGCTGCCCATCTTGCCCGATGTCGCCCAAGCAAAAACAAGATACGCAATCGCCAACGCCGCCGCCGAGGCCCAGAAGAAAACGATCGAGATCGTGGCCTGGGGCACGTCCTCGAACCCCGGGATGTTTTGCAGGCCGGAAAGACCGTTGTTGCCGCGCAGCCCGCTGTCGTTCTGAAAAAGGTAAAGCGACAGCGCCAGCGTCATGGCTTGGGTCAGGATAGAAAGGTAGACGCCGGTCACACGGCTGCGAAAAGCCAGCCAGCCAAAGACCAACGCCAGCAATCCCGGCACCAGGACAACCATCAAAAGCTGCAAGATCAAGCTGTCGGAAAAGGCCCAGAGCAGCGGAAACTCCGACGCGCCGACAACGCCGAAGATCTGCGTGCCGATGGCGTCGATCACCTCCTGCTCGGTCGGGGGCAGGGGCGCGCTGGCCAGGCTTTCAACCACAATCGCCTCGGTCCGCGCGTACATCAGCCACATGCCGATGGCGTAGCCGCCAAGCCCGAAAAAGGCGAAATGGCCAAGGCTCAGGATACCGCAATAGCCCCAAACCACATCTATCGCGATGGCGACAAGGCAAAGGCAAAGCGTCTTGCCCAGCGTTTTGACAAAGGAGGTGGACAGGACGCCGATCCCGAACGCCTCGGACAAAATCGTGACGCCAAGCGTAAAGAGCGCGAGCGCCGCAATGAACCAAAGAACGGAGGGGTTTTGGGCGATGAAGCTTTGTCTCATGCCCCCACCTTTGCTGCGATGCGGCGTGTCATGTAAAGACTGTTGGGATCCGTGACATAGGTCCCGAAGGGCGGGCAGGGCGCAAAACCCATCCGCCGGTAGAGCGCACGCGCCGGCGCAAAGGCGGGCGCCGTCCCGGTCTCAAGCCAAAGCCTTTTCATCCCCCGGGCCGACGCTTCGGCCAGGATATGGCGCAAAAGTGCTGCACCGACGCCGCGTCCCCGCGCGGTCTCGGCGGTGTGCATACACTTGATCTCCCCCGCTTCGGGACCCAACGTCTTCAGCGCGCCGATGCCGCAAAGCGCGCCGCCGTCGCGCGCGGCGAAAAGCGTGACGTCCGGCGCCGCAAGCGCCGAAAGCGGCAGGTGGTGGCAGCTTTCCTCCGGCGCCGTGGCCCGGCAAAAGGCGCGGTGCGCGGCGACTAGGTTTGCAACGCCCGCGTCGTCGGCTGCGGCGGTCCCGACCGTCACCATCGCGCTCAATCCCCCGCCGCGCGGCCCTTCAGGGCGACGATGCCCCGGGGCCGGAACTGAATGAACAGGATGATGAACAGGATCATATAGGTTTGCGCGGCCAGCGTGTTGGAGGGGTTCATCCACTCAATCCCCTTTTGCAAAAAGCCGATCAGCGCCGCGCCGGCCAGCGTGCCCCAGACATTCCCGACCCCGCCGACGACCACGGTCATGAAGCTTTGCACGATATAGTCGGCGCCCATCTCTGAGGTGACTTTGGCATAAAGCCCGATGGCCACCCCGGCGATCCCGGCAATGCCAGAGCCGAGGCCGAAGGTCAGCATGTTGATCCGGTCGGGATTGATCCCCATGGAGGCCGCCATGCCCGGGTTTTGGGTCACGGCGCGCACCTCTAACCCCAGGCGCGTGCGCTTGAGAATAAAGAGGATCAGGACCAGAAAGATCAGCGCCAGAAAAAAGATCGCTATGCGGATATAGCTGATCTGGATCACGTCGTTGACGATCCACGCCCCGTCGAGCCAGCCGGGGGAGGTCAGCGGCCGCGCTTGCGGGCCGAAGATGTTTTTCGCCAACTGCTGCAGCGCAATGGAGATGCCGAATGTGGCGAGCAGC
>CALCPC010000671.1 GCA_937900975.1 uncultured Paracoccaceae bacterium | reverse complement strand
CGTTGGCGCAGGCCCACCGGGCCGTGGAACGCGGCACGGGCCGGACTGTCGCCATTAAGGTCCTCCGCCCCGGGATCGAGCGGGCGTTTTTTCGCGATGTCGACGCCTTCTATTTTGCCGCCCGCATGGTCGATATTTTTTCGCCTGCAGCCCGGCGACTGCGCCCGATGGATGTGATCGAGCATTTTGAGTCTGTCGCGGTGGGTGAGCTTGATCTGCGGATGGAGGCGGCCGCGGCGGCGGAGTTCCGCTCCAACACCCGCGACGACCCGGGCTTTACGGTGCCCGAGGTCATCTGGCACCTGTCGGCCAAACGGGTGATGACGCTGGAATGGGCCGAGGGGCGGAAGTTCAGCGACATCCCGTCGCTTGTCGCCGCTGGCGCGGACCCGATCGATCTGTCCGAGCGGGTGCTGCAGATGTTTTTGAAGGTGGCTTTGCGCGATGGGTTTTTCCACGGCGATATGCACCAGGGCAATCTGAAACTGGCGCCCAACGGCGATATCGTGGCGCTGGATTTCGGCATCATGGGTCGCATCGATGCCTACACGCGCCGGGTCTATGCCGAGGTGCTGATCGGCTTTCTCCGCCAGGATTACCGGCGCATCGCAGAAGTCCATTTCGAGGCTGGTTATGTTCCGGCCGACCGCGATATCGAGGCGTTTGCCCAAGCGCTGCGCGCAATTGGCGAGCCTATTTTCGGTCAGGATGCCCGCTCGATCTCCATTGCCCGGCTCCTCGCGCATCTTTTCGACGTGACCGAGCGGTTCGGGATGGAGACGCGGACCGAGCTGATCCTGCTGCAGCGCACCATGGTTGTGGTCGAGGGCGTGTCGCGGTCCTTGAACAACGACATGAACTTTTGGGAAGCGTCGAAACCGGTCGTCGAAAGATACATCCGCGACAATCTGGGCCCGCGGGCGGTCGCGCGCGATCTGTCGAAAACCGTGGCGATCCTGGCGCGTTTCGGGCCGCTTTTGCCGGTAATGGCCGAAAACGCGCTGATCGCGGCCAACAAACCGGCGGGCCGCCGACGGGTGGAGGATCGCAAGATCCCTTGGTGGGCGTGGATGTTGACAGGCGCGGGGCTGGCCGGTGCCGTGCTGTTGATCGCCGCTGCGTAGACGAGAGGGACGCGTGACCCGGATCAAGATCTGCTGCATCCAATCCGAGGCGGAGGCAAAGCTGGCCCTGGCCGCCGGCGCAGATGCGCTGGGCCTGGTCGCGGCCATGCCCTCGGGCCCCGGCCCGATCCCCGAGCAACGGATTGCCGAGATTGCGGCGGCCGTGGATACGCTGACCGTTCTTCTGACCGCGCGCACGCAAGCCGACGATCTGATCGACCATCTTGCCGAATGCCCAACCCAGGCGGTGCAGTTGGGCGACCGCGTCGCACCGCGCGACATCGCCGCCCTGCGCGCCGCGCATCCCCAGCGGGTCTATATTCAAGCCATCCACGTCAACGGCCCCTCCGCGCTCGACGCGGCCCGGGATGTCTGGGACCGGGTCGATATGCTGCTGCTCGATTCCGGTTCCCCAAACAAGGCGGTCAAGGCGCTTGGCGGCACTGGCCGGACGCAT
Organism: uncultured Paracoccaceae bacterium; assembly: GCA_937900975.1. GTDB lineage: Bacteria > Pseudomonadota > Alphaproteobacteria > Rhodobacterales > Rhodobacteraceae > Algicella. Next base: position 12,858 of record CALCPC010000671.1, on the reverse strand, counting down.
GACTGGAGGATCAGCGCCGAGATCGTGCGGGCCAGCCCGATCCCGGTCTGGCTCGCCGGCGGGCTGACACCGCAAAATGTGCGGGAGGCGGTTCGAACGGTGCGCCCCTACGGCGTCGATGTATGCTCGGGCCTGCGGCGGGACGGGCTACTCGACCGCGATCTTCTCAGCCATTTTGTCGCCGAAGTCGGCCGCGCGTGAAGCCTGACCTGAGGCACGAGGCCGCCGCAGGCGACGGCGCTGTTTGCGGCATCGACGAGGCGGGGCGCGGGCCCTGGGCCGGCCCTGTGGTTGCGGCGGCGGTGATTTTGGACGCGGCGTTGATGCCCGAGGGGATCGACGATTCCAAACGGCTGACGCCGCGGCGCCGCGGCCTGCTGGCGGGGTTGATCCGCCAAACGGCGCGCACCGGTACCGGCCTGGCCAGCGTTGCCGAGATCGACAGCCTTGGCATCGTGCCGGCCACCGATCTGGCGATGGCCCGGGCTGTGGCCGCGCTCGACACACCGCCCGTGCATGCGCTGGTCGATGGCCGGCACTTGCCAAAGGATCTGGGCTGCCCAGCCACGACCATCATCAAAGGCGATCAGCAAAGCCTGTCGATCGCCGCCGCCTCGATCATCGCAAAGGTCACACGCGACCAGATGATGGTTGCGCTTTCGCAACAGTTTCCAGGCTACAGTTGGGAAACCAACAAGGGCTACGGCACCAAAGCCCATCAAAGCGGGCTAGAGAAGCTTGGCCCAACCCCACATCATCGGCAAAGCTTTCGCCCGATCCACAAGATCTTGTATAAAGAAATTTAAGTAAGATACTGATTCAAATAGAATTTGACGCATCGGGCCGAATGACGCAGTTTGACGTCAACCGACGATGGATCAAAGCATGACCGCACCCCGCCCCCCGCACGCGCCCGCCGCTGGACCTGGCCCTGAGGATGTGATCCTGACCGGAGACTGTCTTGCCGAGATGGCGGCCCTTCCCGCCGCATCCGTCGATCTGATTTTTGCCGATCCGCCCTATAATCTGCAGCTGAAACAGACGCTCCACCGTCCCGATGCCAGCCGGGTCGACGCGGTCGACGCGGACTGGGACCAGTTCGACACATTCGCCGATTACGACGCCTTTACCCGCGCTTGGCTGGCTGCAGCGCGGCGGTTGTTAAAGCCGCATGGCGCGCTGTGGGTGATCGGGTCCTACCACAACATCTTCCGCGTTGGGACCGCCGTTCAGGACTGCGGCTACTGGATCTTGAATGACGTGGTGTGGCGGAAAACCAACCCGATGCCCAATTTCCGCGGCATGCGGCTGACCAATGCGCATGAGACGCTGATCTGGGCCGCGCGCAGCGAGACGGCCAAATACCGGTTCAATTATGAGGCGCTGAAGGCGCTGAACGACGGGGTGCAAATGCGCTCAGACTGGCTGTTGCCGATTTGCACGGGGGCCGAGCGCTTGAAGGATGCGACCGGGGCCAAGGCGCATCCCACGCAAAAGCCCGAGGCACTGCTCCACCGTGTCCTGGTTGCAACAACCGCGCCAGGGGATATCGTGCTCGATCCTTTCTTCGGAACCGGCACGACCGGCGCGGTGGCCAAGCGGTTGGGCCGGCGGTTTATCGGGATCGAACGCGACGCGGAGTATGCCCGGATCGCGGCAGAGCGGATTGCCCGCGTCCGCCCGGTGGGCGCCGAGGCCGCCACCGTCACGGCCTCGCGCCGGGCAGAGCCGCGGGTGCCGTTCGGACAATTGGTCGAGCGTGGGCTTCTGAACCCCGGTGAAATGCTGCACTCCCTCAACGGCCGGCGGACCGCCAAGGTGCGGGCCGACGGCACGCTGGTCGCCGCCGACACCCGAGGCTCCATCCACCAGGTCGCGGCCTCGCTGGAGGGGCTGCCCTCCTGCAACGGCTGGACCTATTGGGCGTTCATGCGCGACGGCAAACCCATTCCCATCGACGTCTTGCGCCAACAAATCCGCGCCGAGATGTCGGTCTGACGCTTTACCGCCAGTGCCTTCGGGCACCACCTTGCCCCCCGTCCCGAGCTTGGGCGGGGGGTCTTTCCGGCAACGCGCAAGGGGCGGGGGTTGCGGCCAATAGGGCACACGCGCATACGCCCCTCGCCACTGTCGCAAAAGCGCAGTAATCTGCCCCTAGGCCGTCGCGAAAAGGGCAGGAGATCGGGCTTGGCGAAACCGCGACATCATCGCACCCTCTTTCTTTCGGACATTCATCTTGGCACCCGGGGCTGCCAAGCCGGGCTTTTGATCGACTTCCTTAACCAGCATTCGGCCGACAGGATCTATCTGGTGGGCGATATTTTCGACGGCTGGCGCCTGCGCCGGGGCTGGCACTGGCCGCAGACCCACAACGATGTGGTCGAGGCGCTTTTGGCGCGGGCGCATAATGGTGCGCGCATCGTCTATGTCCCCGGCAACCATGACGAAGTGATGCGCGACTATCTCGGCACCCATTTCGGCGGGATCGAGGTGAAGCAAAACGATGTTCACGTCACCGCTGACGGACGCCGCATGCTGGTCACGCATGGCGATCAGTTCGACGTGGTGGTGATGAACGCAAAGTGGCTGGCGCATGTCGGCGACCGAGCCTACAACTTTGTCCTCTGGCTCAACACTTGGGTCAACCGGATCCGGCGGCTTTGGGGCGGGCAGTTCTGGTCGCTGTCGAACTGGGCCAAGCAAAAGGTGAAGGGCGCGGTCAACTTCATCGGCGATTATGAACAGGTGCTGGCCGATGAAGCTAAGCGCGGCGGCTTTGACGGCATCATCTGCGGCCACATCCATCATGCAAAGATCGCGCGTGTGGGCGACATGCTGTATGTCAACACCGGCGATTGGGTGGAAAGCTGCACCGCGGTGGTCGAAAGCGAGAGCGGAGAGTTGACGCTGATCGATTGGGCCGACGCTCAGCGGCGCGAGCGTCGTAACCGGGGCGGCAAGGCCGACGATGTTCCGTCCGACCCGCTTGACATCGCCTCTCGCCGCTGTTGGGCGCGACAGCCGGATGGCGGTGGCGACCTGCCTGCGCGGTAGGGACCGGACAGCCCGGCGCGGCCGACCGCAGCACCGAAAGGGCGCCTTTCCGACGCGCGTTACCCTGGGCCGGTTCGCCTCGGCGCGAGACCATTTTCGAGGCTCAAGACGCTGAGAGGCGCTGGTCCAGCCTAAGGCAAATACACTCAAAACCGCCCAAAATCAGCGCTTCGCCGATTGTGAGGCCGTGTTTCCCAGTGCACTGCGACCGGAAACTGCCTTGGGGCAGTTTCCGGTCGCAGAGGATCGAAGAACGCTGCCACAAGATCAGCAACCTGAGGATCTTGCACGCGTTTTCTGATGAAGCCTGACCGGCTTGGAACGGAAAAGGCCTTAGCTCTCAAGCTCTGCGTTCAAAACCGAGGCGAACTCGGCGTAGCCCATGTTGGACACCATGCGTCCGTTCACTTTAAACGACGGCGTGCCGCGGACAATGTCGGCCTCGGCGTTGCGTTGATACTCCGCCACCAGCGCCTCGGCGAAGGCCTGGTCGTTCATGCACGCGTCCATTTGGTCGTCGGTCAGACCCGCGCGGCGGCCCAGCGAGAAAAGCTCCGCAATCACGCCGCGGTCGTCGGGTCGGGGCGCCAACCAGCGGTTTTGCTCAACAAAGATCATGTCGACAATGCCGAAATACCGCATCTCCCCGCCGCAACGGGCCAGCATACCGGCCCAAAGCCCGTATTTGTCGAAGTAGACCTCCCGCATCACAAAGCGCACTTTGCCGGTTTCGATGAAGTTGGCGCGGATCTGTGGATAGACATCGGTGTGAAAGCTGGCGCAATGGGGGCAGGTGAAGGAGGCATATTCCACCACCTCGATCGGGGCCGACGCGTCGCCCTTGCTCATCTCGACAACCTCGCGGGCGCGCAGCGGCGGGGCGATCAGGGTCGCGGCCCCGGCGACGCCAGAGGCAAGGGCAGTACGGCGGGTCAAGTTTTTGGTCATCACGGTCGGTCCTTTCGGCTTCGGTCCCGGCTGCGGGACAGGATGTTGTCGCCCAGGGTCCTTAGGGCTTCTCTTAGCGCTTCGTCGGCCACGGGGCGCACGGTCGCCTCGGTCTCGGGCCGGCGGGTCGGCTCCGGCTTCCCCGCGAATTGGGGGGGATCCTCGGAAAATCCAGTGGGGGCCGCGCGGCCCGCCGCTGTTTGCGTGATCTTGACGCGGACGATGGCGTTATAGCCATAGCACGCGTTGACGCGGGCGCGGATCGTCTCGGCGGACATCGCAACCTCTGGCGCGCGGGCACCGTCACACAAAACAATCAGCGTGGCCCCCAGCCCGCCTTTGCCATAGTGTACGCGCACAGGTGTCACCTTTGCCGCCAGCTCTGGGCCGCAGATCGCGGCCCAGTCTGTCAAAAGACGGGTTTCGGCAAAACCCCGGCTTTCGGAAACACGGCGAATTTGGCGCGCGACCAGACCGCCGGTCTGGCGAAAGCCGCGGCCGCGGCGGGCGCCCTCTTTTGCCATGTCGTCATCCTTTCGCTGCCCGTGTGGATCTGGCCATGCCGCCAACCCCGCGCTACGGTTTACACCTTCGCAAACCGGCACCGCCCGGGCCAGCCTGTATTCCACTAACGGAGGTCTGACAATTGCGTGAGCCGGAGGAGATCGGCCGGTCGCTTTTGGCGTGGTACGACGTTCATGCCCGCACGCTGCCCTGGCGGGTCCCGCCGGAGAAGGCGCAGCGTGGCGTCCGCGCGGACCCTTATCGGGTGTGGCTGTCAGAGGTGATGCTGCAGCAGACGACCGTGGCGGCCGTCGCTGGCTATTATGCCGCGTTCACGGCCCGCTGGCCCCGGATCCAGGATTTGGCGGCGGCCGACGATGCAGATGTCATGGCCGCCTGGGCCGGGCTTGGCTATTATGCCCGTGCGCGCAACCTTCTGAAATGCGCGCGGATCGTGACGGCAGAGCATGGTGGGCGCTTTCCCGAGACCGAGGCCGGTCTGCGGGCCTTGCCGGGGATCGGCGCTTACACCGCCGCGGCCATTGCGGCGATTGCCTTCGACCGCCAGGCGACCGTTCTCGATGGCAATGTGGAGCGGGTGATGGCGCGGCTTTTCGCGGTTGAGGCACCGCTTCCCGGGGCGAAGGAGCGTTTGCGCGGCCTCGCCGCCCGGCTGACGCCGCCGGCGCGCCCCGGCGATCATGCGCAGGCTGTCATGGACCTTGGCGCGACGATCTGTACGCCGCGCCGCCCGGTTTGCAGTCTCTGCCCCCTCTGCGGCGATTGCAGGGCCGCCGCCGCCGGGATTGCCGCCACGCTTCCCAGAAAGACGCCAAAAGCGGTGAAACCGACGCGGCGGGGCATTGTCTATTTCGCCCGCCGTCCCGATGGCGCCGTGCTGTTGGAGGACCGGCCGCCGAAAGGGTTGTTGGGCGGGATGCGCGGACTGCCGTCGAGCGACTGGACAGTGGCAGACCCTGAACCAGCGCCGCCCTGCACCGCCGCATGGACCGTCACCCCCGGCGCGGTCCGGCACACATTCACACATTTTCACCTGATCCTCGACCTGGCCCAAGCAGAGGTCGCGGCGACCACCCGCCCCTTGCGCGGGCGGTTCCTGTCGCCAGAGGAAGCGCCGGCCCAGTCCCTTCCCACGGTCATGCGCAAGGCCTATCAGTTGGCCGCCGGGGGTCAGTCCTAGCGGTAACGGTTGTCCTGAATACGCCATAGGTTGCGCCCTAGACTTTACATTCAGCCAAGAGTTGAAGGGCATTTTACGTCTGCGATTCGCATCGGACCTGGCCCATTTGCCCCACTTCGGCGCGCTGCGGGTAAAAGCGGGGCGAATATATGGTCTCGCGAAGAAAAGCCGCAGCGAAATTGTGGGATAAGTCTCAAGTTTGATTCAGATTTGACGAAAATTCACGCTGCTTTGACGGTGAAAAAACGCCGGCTCCCGAAACTCCGTATCCGAGCGGCGTGGGATCCCTCTCCCGATCCCGTGCCGAGCCAACCGGCCACCGCTCACGACGACCCCTGCCTGGGACAATGTCAGATCGGAAAGGAGAACGGTAATGAACAAGTTCGAACCCCAGCCGGAACTCGGAGCGGTGCGGCGCGACGAGGCGCTCGAACGGCGCGGTGAAGCGACCAAACTGTCGGGCAGCGCCACGGTCTTGCGGCAGGTGTCCAATAAAGAAGAGGACAGGTTTCCCAAAACCCACCCGACAAGTTTTACCAAAGGCCTTCAGCACGATGACCACGGCCTTGCCGCGACCGAGGATTATGCCGATTTTCGCGATGCGCTGGTGAACGCGGCGCCGAATATGAACTGTCTCGACATCGCCGCGGGCCCCGATCAGCGGAAATGGGAAAGCCCGTTGGCCGGTCATTATTTTACGCTGCAAGGCCCCGACCCCGATGCCGTGGCGATGGCGCCGGCCCCGAAACTGGGGTTGAGCGAGCTTGCCGCCGAGATGGCCTCGGTCTACGCGATGGCGCTGACCCGCGACCTGACTTTCACCGAACTTGACGATCCGGCGCATGTTGTCCCCGGTCTGACGATGCCGGATGGCGCCACGCCGGTCTCGGTCGGCGACATTTTGGCGGATCTGAAATAGCTTAGCTGGTTTGACAAAAGCCAGTCGCCCAAACGTTATTTCGGCGCCGCGCTTTTGCCGCATGAGCAGCGCCGACGCGCCGCGGCTTGGGACGACAACGGCGATCTGACGATGGGGACGCTTTTCCGGGGCTCCACCCGCGGTGCAAAACAGGGGCCCTATATCTCCCAATTCATGCTGCTGGGCACGGGCAACAAGGCCGGCACCCGCACCCCCACAGACGGGAAAATCATTTACGGCGTGCAAAGCGTGGCGCAACAGCTTGAGGTGGCCGCCGACGGCATCGACTTTATGACCAACTGGTCAGACTGGCTGCATGTCCAGAACGGCGCCGACACCGGCAAGCAAGAGCGCTATCCCGCGTGCCGCCGCGTGGCCACGCCGCGCGACCTGGCGACGTATGTGCATTTCGACGCTCTCTACCAGGCCTACCTCAACGCCTGTTTGATCCTGCTTGACGCCGGGGTGCCCACCGATGGCGGCAACCCGATTGCGCAGAGCCGTGAGAAGAATTCCGAGGGTTTTGCGACCTGGGGCGCGCCCCATATCCTAAGCCTGGTGACAGAGGTCGCGACGCGCGGTCTGCGCGCCGTTCGGCGCCAAAAGTTCCAGATCCACCGCCGCGCGCGGCCAGAGGTCATCGCCGCACGGTTGGCGCAGGTCGCCAATGGGCACACCGGGCATATGGACCCCGAAGCCGTGCAGAAGATCGAGGCGATGCTGGCCGAACTGGGCCACGGCCAGGCTGATCCCAATCGGCCGCTGATCCTCGATTGGATTGCACAGCACAACGCCGCGCAAACGACATCGCTGGGGGCGCCGGCGGTCGCCAACCCGGTCGACGCGGGCTGCAACTATCTGCTTCCAATGGCGTTTTCCGAAGGCTCGCCCATGCACCCCGCTGACGGGGCGGGTCATGCAACGGTCGCCGGGGCCTGCGTGACGATCTTGAAAGCGTTCTTTGAAAGCGAACTGTCGCTTGCGTCTGTCCCGGGCGCGGCAACGCTGTTTGAGGCTGACCGCGCGGACGCGTTGAACCCTGCCGCCCGCCAGGCCGATGTGACCATCGGCGATGAGTTGGACAAGCTCGCCGCCAATATCTCGATTGGGCGCAACATGGCGGGCGTGCATTTCTACTCGGACTACTATGACAGCCTGCGGCTGGGTGAGCGGATCGCGGTTGGCATCCTGGAAGAGCAGATGTTGACGTATCAAGAGCCTGTGCGCCTTAGCCTTCGCAGCTTCGATGGCGAGCAGATCACAATCTCGACCGAGGGAACCGGCGCCTCGGGCGATGTCACGACCACCGTGTCCGGTCCGCTAAGCCGCGCGGCGTGGTGGGTGAAAGACATCGTCGACTACGGCATAGCGCCCACGATCGGCTAACGCCGGCATTGCGGTCGTTGCGCCCTGGGGGGACACCGGGCGCGGCGGATCGACCGGTGTGCGACGCGCGTCCGTCGGCCTTGCGGCCCGCGGGCGCGCGCTGTTTTTTTGCTGGGCCGCGCTGAACGGCGCTTGGGCATCTTATCCGGTTGCGGTGCGGGGCCCGGCACCCGATTTGGCGCGGGCTTGGCCCCGGCGGGGCTGGGCGCGGACCGGCTTTGCCCGGAAGCTGAGGTGAAAGCGCAGGTCCGGCGGGGCGCGATGGGTGACCACCTGTCCATCGATGCGCGCGACCAGGCCGGCGAGGATATCGGCGCGGACAGGGTCCTCGGACAAAACCCGAAGCCCGATCAGGGTTTGGGGATCGTCTGTGGCCAAGGGCGTGCCGGGCGCCGCCACCTGAAACACCACGTCCACGCCCTCTGGCCCCGGCGTCTGGCGCAGGTGAACCGTGACGGGGGCGTCACGGCCCGCGGCCGCGCCTGCCGCGACCCCCGCCTCGATGGTAAAAAGCGCGAGGCGGAAAATCGCAACCGGGCAGACATCAAGCGTCGTCCGCGCCGCGTCGTCGAGATCGAGCGCGACCGCCGGCCGGTCGCCACGCCCGGCCGCCGAAACAATCTCGGCGGCGCGCTTGAGGATGGCGTTCAGATTGGCCGCCCCGCCCGTCGGCGGCGCCGCAGCCGGATCCGAGAACGCGACCAGATCGTCCAGCGTTCGGGCGCTGACATCGGCGATGGCCGTCACCGACCGCGCATCGCCAAGCGCCGCGTCCGGCAACCTGGTCATCGACAACCGTTCCGCGATCGTCAGCAGCGCAGCGAGGGGAAGCGCAAGCTCGGTGCGGATGTTGGCGACCAGATCGCCGATCCGGCGCTGCGCCGTTTCGCTGGTCACGCGCGCGTCCTCGGCCTCTGCCCAGGCTTCTTCGGCCTCCTCCAGCGCGGCAAAGGCGTCTGCCTCCCGCTCCTCCAATTGCCGGTTCGCCGCCTCCACCTCATCAAAGGCCGCGACGACCGCACGGTGCGAGGGAAGAAAGATGAAAAGCGCCTCAAGAAACAGCGTGACGATGGCCAGGATGTAGCCGGCCAGCGCCACCTGCTCGACCATCCTTGCGTTGGACTTCGCAAGACCCTCGTAAAGGCTGACAGCGCGGTTGAGATCGGTCAGCAACGCGCCGGCACCGGCCAGTTTCATCCGGTCAAGCGCCGCCTCTTTCTCGGCCAGCGGTGCGGCGAGCACGGCGATGGCATCGCCAACGAAGGCCTGCACCGCGGCATCAAGCCCTTGGCCCGGGCCGGTGCCAAAGTAGATGTCGGCCAGCGCTGGGCTAAGCCGCCCCGACGCCGGCCGTGTCAGCGCCTCATGCGACGACTTGAACAAGGTCAGCGCCGCGCGCAGACCTTCCTCCCGCTGTTCATCGGCATAGCCCGATGTTTGGTAGGACGCGGCAAAAAACAGGATCCGCTGCGACAGCATCCGTTGGCGGCCGCTGGTGTTGATGTCCTCGGCCATGCGTTCGGCATCGCCGCCAATGATGGCGCCGGCAAAGTGGGACGCGCTGACCAAGATGAAAATGGACAGCAGCGCAGAGACATAGATCCGCCACATCCGTCGCGGATTGATCGTTTCCAGTCCTGGCATCGGGACCCCGGGGCTTTCTAACGTGCGGGGTTAGCCTGAAAATCCTAGCCGCTGGTAAAGAGGCGTCGGCGCCTATCCGATCATGGACGCGTAGGCATCGCTCTCGGGCTGCGGCTCTGGCTCTGCCGGGGCGCCGGCATCGACCGGATCGTCCTGCGGATCGCTGTCGCTGGCTTGGGCGGCGTCCGGCCCGTCCTGCGATGCCTCGCCGGACTGATCGAAACCGTTCAAATACACAGCATCACTGTCCTGTGTGTCGTCATCTGGCGTTGCCCAAGGGGGGTCGACGACCTCGAAGGCGATGGGGATCTCGGTCTCTCCACCCGGGCCCGTCACGGTCAAAAGCGCGTCAACCGGCCCGGCCGTTTCGGGCGGCACGGTCAGCGACAAGGGCGAAACATCGCCGCCCTCGATCGCCACGGCACCGTCTTCGTCGGCGGTGTAGGCCGTGCCACCCGCCTCCACGGTCGTGCCTGCCGGCAAACCGGACAACAGCAGCGTGGCCCCCTCGCCGCCCGCCGTGAAATCGAGCGCCAGATCCAGGGGCTCACCCTCGATCACCGTCAAACCCTCCATCGGCGCCGGCTCCACCAGTGCCGGGCCCGCGATCCCTGGCCCGTCCCAAGACACCGACAGCCCGGCGCGGCCCGTGTTTTCAAAGTACAGCACCTCGATTGTGTGCGGACCGGCGTCGAGCGTGATTTCACCGCTTTCGGTCCGGAACGCATGCCTCCCATCGTTGTCGATCACGGGAACCCCGTCGATCAGAAGCACCGCGCCGTCGTCGGCACCCAGCGTGAAGGTAAAAACACCGTCCTCCGGCACCTGGATCTGGCCCGTGATCTGCGCCGCGAACGTGTCGCGAGAGCCACCGTCCCAAAAGCTGCCGTGACCGTTGGCATAGTCGATTTCGCCCACGGCCTCTTCCGCCGTTGGGGTTTCCGAGAAATCGATGTCGCTGAGCCGAGAGATCCGCGTGTTCTGATCGAAGTAGCGCGCGACAAAGCTGGGCTCTACCGTCACCTCAGGCGGCGGCGCGTCGCGGTGCGCCGCGGGCGTGGCGACAACGGCGAGCTCAAAGGTTTGGTGCAGTGCCTGCCCCGCCGTGTCGGTCACCGTGACCGCAACCGACACGGGCGCATCGCCGGTCGCGTCAAGCGCGATCCCGTCTTTCAGCTTTAGCGTTCCGTCCGCAACCTCGAACCGGTCGTCGGAAACGGCAAAGCTGTGGCTGTCGCCGGCATCCTTGTCGGCCACGGACAGCGTGCCCACCACCGCGCCGGCGCTGCCTTCCAACACATAAGGCCCCTCGGGCGCCTCGGGCGGGGGCACAGCGTCGAAGCCATCCTCCCCGACGAAGGCCAGCGGTCCGCCCCAGGGCCGCCGATCCGGCGTTTGGCCATCGGCGAACTTGCCGCCATGATAGGTCACGGCGCTGCCTTCGGCCTCGATCACCTGACCGCCGAGCGAGATTTCGTCCACGATCAGGTTTCGGTCACCCACGCCTTTCTTGTAGTTATCATTTGGAAAGCGCACTTCGACGGTCTCAAACCCGCCCTCGGGCATGGTCACATCCAGTGTGATATCCCGCCAGTCGACCGCCGCGCTGCCATCGCCGGACAGGTCGTACTTACCGTCGGCGACGGTGTCCCGGGACCAATCCACAGAGCCGGAGGCCACAACCTCCCCGTCAACCCGGATCTCGTATTTGGGATCGCCTTTATAGGCCTCACCGGCCAAGCGGACGGTCAGCGGCACGCTGTCGCCCGGCGCCGGAACATCCGGCGGGAGCTCGGGGCGCGCAGCGTCTAGGGTCAGCGCGTGGGGCGCCTCATTCAGATCGGCGACCTGCAGGTCGAAGGCTTGGGTATGGCTGTTGCCCGCCGCATCCGTCGCCGTGACAGAGCGGGCGATATCCGCCTCAACCTCATGGTCGAGCGCGACACCATCCTTCAGCTTCAGCGTCCCGTCCACGACCTCAAACCGGTCGTCCGACACGGTCAGCGTATGGGTGTCCGCGGCGTCCGGGTCGACGATATCGAGCGTTCCGACAACCGCGCCGGCGGTGTTCTCGGCAACCGTGTCGACCGCTTGGGTCAAGGTGATGTTGTCAAGAAGCGCGCCGTAGCTGTCGTTTTCGCCCGCCACCTCGCGGATTTCGAGCCGGTCGTCGCCAGTGCCCACGACCTGCAGCTCAAACCGTTCCCAAGCGTCGGAACTGGGGTCAAGCGTCGCCACAGGCGCGCCGTTCCAAAGGATTTCAACCGTATCGGTGCCGCCGGCCAAGCGCTCTCGCAAATCGAGGCCGAGATCGTAGACCTGGCCGGGCGCGGTCGAGACGGTTTGCGCCAGGCTGTCCTGGCCGTGCTGCGCGTCCAGTTCGGCGTGTTGCGCGCCTTCGCTGGCCGCGATGCCATTCAGCCCATCCCAAACCTCGGCCCGGCCAGAGATCTCCCAGCCGCCGGACGCATCGTCCGAGAATTGTTTCCAGCCGCCATCCTGCACCTCAAAGGTCTCAAAGCTGCCGTTCTGGATCAGGTTTGCGCCGTCCTGGGCCAAGGCGATCGCAATCGGCGCTTCGTTGATGTCGTCGGCGCTTACCGCGAAGCTTTGCGTGTGGCTCAACCCACCGGCATCCGTCGCGGTCACAGCGACCGAAACCGGTCCGGCCTCGTGATCCAGCGCGGTGCCGTCCTTCAGTTTCAACGTGCCGTCCACCACCTCGAACCGGTCGTCGGACACCGTGAAGCTGTGGCTGTCGCCCGCATCCGCGTCCGTCACGTCAAGCCGGCCAACCGTGGCCCCGGCGTCGTTTTCGGCGATGGGTTCAACCGTCAGCGTCACGGCGTCCGGCGCTTCGTTGATATCCGTCACGGCAACCTCGACCCGGCGGAGCGCACCGGTTTCGGCATCCGTGATCTCAAGCGTCAGCGCGGGCTCAGCCTCATGGTCAAGCGTGACGCCATCCCGAAGATGCAGAACGCCCTCGACAACCACAAACCGGTCGTCAGACACCGTGCCCGCGGCGCCGCGGTCCAAGATCTGCGCCCCCGCCGCACCTTCGGCAACGCTGGCGCTTTCCGGTTCTTGCGGCGTTTCGGCGACGGGGGGCGTCGCGTCTTGGCCAGGCTCCTCCGGCGCGACCGTGGCGTCGTCTTCTGGGGCCGGGTCCGGGGCAAGGCGCGGATGGGGCGCAGGATCG